>DATEXU010000145.1:0-5535 GCA_035256645.1 Thermodesulfobacteriota bacterium
GATTTTTTCATCTCTTCGATTATTTTTTCATAATCCTGAGGGTCAGTCACCACGGCCACGTCATGATAGTTTTTTGCTGATGAGCGTAGCATAGTAGGGCCGCCAATATCAATATTTTCAATCGCCTCTTCCAGTGTGCAGTCCGGTTTGGCAACGGTTTTTTCAAAGGGATAAAGATTTACCACCACCAAATCAATTGGCTCGATGCCGTGGGTTTTCATCTGTTGCATGTGCTCTGGATCATCCCTTTTTCCCAGTAAGGCGCCATGAATTTTGGGGTGGAGAGTCTTTATACGCCCATCCATCATCTCGGGAAATCCGGTATAACGTGAGACTTCAATGACCGGGATTCCTGCTTCCTGCAGGGATCGAGCCGTGCCCCCGGTTGAAAGGATCTGGACTCCCATCGCATGCAACGTTTGACCCAATTGTACAGCTCCGGTTTTGTCGGAAACACTGACCAGTGCGCGTTTAATTTTTACCTCTTTCACAACATTGCCTCCTTAACTCAGGTGAAATAATTTGTTGCTTTTCTATGTTCAATTCTTAACCTCAAATATAGCGCCGCCTTTTTTGTATATCCGTGGAACACGACTGCTTATTCCACAAAGAATTTCATACGGTATGGTATCAGCCCATTGGGCAACCTCCTCGACAGAAATAGTAACTTCTCCCTGACGCCCAAAAAGCACAACTTCCTCCTCCGGCTTTACTCCCGGAAGTTCGGTAACATCAGCCATAATTAAATCCATACAAACTGAACCCACGAGAGGGACCTTTTTCCCTTGAAGTAACACTTTTCCCCGGTTAGAAAGCCGATAATGGTATCCATCGCCATATCCAATAGCAATGACGGCAATAAGGCTTTCCTTTTTCGTGTAAAAAGTACGGCTATAGCTTATGGGTGTTTCTGGGGGAACGGTTTTTATCTGAATGACGTGAGTTTTGAGGCTCATAACAGGTTTTAGCGAGAGATAAGAGTCCTTTAGATCATCAGAAGGATAAGCCCCATAGAGCATAAGCCCTGCCCTGACCATAGTGAAATCAGGGATCAATTCTTCAATGATAGCTGAACTGTTGGCCATATGGATCAGGGGAGGTTCAAAATGTAGCCCTCTTATGAGGGATAATGATTTTTTAAATTTTTTCGTTTGATCAGCCGTAAAATTTCTGCTCTCTTTATCCCGAAGATGGGCAGAAGAAAAATGGGAAAGAACACCTTCCACTTTTAAGAAGTTAACTGATTGAAGACTGGTGAAAAAATTTTCTGTTTGGTCAAACGAGACCCCCAACCGGTTCATACCCGTATCTATTTTAATGTGAACCGGAAGCACGTGATTTTGTCTTTTCCCTTCAGCGTCAAGGGCGCGGGCTAAAGCAAGGTCAAAGACCACGGGAGTGAGTCTAAAGGCAAAAATTTTTTTAACGTGAAAGGGAAAAATACCCCCTAAGATCAAAATAGGTTTTTGGATGCCGGCTTTACGAAGCCTAATGCCTTCTTCAATAAAGGCAACACCCAAAAAATCAACTCCCAGCGCCTCCAGTTCACGGGCAATACCAATTGCGCCATGACCGTAGGCGTTCGCTTTTACGACTGCAAGAATTTTTTTCCCTTTTCCCCCAAACCTTCGGACTTGGGCTACGTTAAACGCCAAGGCGTCTAAATCAATTTCCGCTCGGGTAGGAGAGTGAGCTAATGTTTTCGCCATGAAACTCTCACGGTAAGATAGCTATTTAATTTGCCAAACCCTGTCAAAAAAATAAAATGGGTTTAATAAGTTGATAAAAAGTTTCGCACACCTAATGTATCGATTCAGAAATGCCTTTACTTTAATTGTCATTCCGGGCTTGACCCGGAATCCAGTGTTTTTGGGCTGGATTCCCGCACCAGTGCCCTTCAGGGTATTCGCGGGAATGACGGTCTTGGAGTTTATGTTAAGAAGTGGTAGATTCATTACACTGGTTGAAAGGGAGTATATATTTTTGTAATAGGTAAATCAATTATTCTGTGATAAAATTTATTAATTTTTAACCCTACATCCCAAAGTAAAACGACTGTGTCGTAATGAGAAAAGATGTCATTCCGAAACCCTTCGCTCTGTCATTCTGAAGGAGCGTAGCGACTGAAGAATCCGGCTCAGGACAGGTTCCGTGAGGAATCTTAACACGCTGAATTTATTGAAACCAAGATTTCTCGCTTCGCGAGGGATAATGAACTGTCGCGCGCTCGCTTTGCTTCGAAATGACACAAAAATGACTTGTGACACAGGCTCAAACGGCAGAGGAATATTATGAAAAATGAGTTTCGCAGAAAACGTGGTGAATTTGACTCTTCACCCGAAAAACATGAATTTCGCAGAAAACGTGGTGAATTGGGCTCTTCACCCAAAAAAAAATTTTCAATCACTACCATTAGTTTCTTTTTTTTGGGCGTGATTTCGCTCGCGGGATTTTTGCTTTTGTTTTTTTTCCCGGACTTGGTTGATCGGGCTATAAAAGGAGGGACTTCTTTTTTTAAGACAAAGCCGACGTTGCACCAGGTGATAATAGATTTAAACGGAAAAGAAAGCGAGCTTCCCGACCAAGGTATTGTAGAAGTACAGTCAGGGGATAAACTGAACTTAGTGGATGTTAACACAAGTGTGTTTTTTAACCGCGGCATAAACGCAGAGATCGAAAACATCCAGTCTGATATAGGGTTTAATGCACCGGTTGAGATTAATAAAATGGTTGAGGCAACTTTGAAATCTTACCTTGATGGGCAAGGAAAAGAATTTCGTCTTACTTTTCATAAAAATGGGGAAGCCTTTGGCTCTGACGGTATAAAAGTAGTTTTAAGTGCGGCAGATTGGTTGACTTGGGGAGATGCCCAGAAAGAAGGTAAGGTAAAAATTAAATGCTACCAATTTGCAAAAAAATTATCTCCTGAAAATCCGGAAATAAATCTCCGCCTGGCGGAAACGTATAAAGCGACAAATGACCTGCGAGATTCTATCAGAGCTTATGAGGAAGCAGTAAAAGCAGATCCAAAAAATATGGATAATCTTCTGAGCCTGGAAGACCTTTATTCGAAAACCAAAAATAACGACGGTCTTATAATGACCTATGAGAGAATTTTAAAACGTGATCCAAAAAATGCTACTGTTTATAATAACTTAGGCTATGCGTATTTTAAAAAAGGGGATTTTAAAATGGCTGAAGGTGCCTATAATAAAGCTCTGGCTCTTAATCCAAAGGATGCTGATTTTCGGACCAATCTTGCCAAGGTATATGAACAGAATAAAAATTACCCCCAAGCTATCAAAGAATACGAAAAGGTTTCCTCGCAAAATCCCCGGAACAAAAATGTCCTTTATACCTTGATCGACCTTTATGGCGCAAAAAAAGATACTGATAACCTGATTAGCACGTATGAGCGTCTTCTGAAACTTGAACCCAAAAATGCCACTCTTTACAACAACCTTGGATTTATTTGCCAGGAGAAAAAAGAATGGAATAAGGCGATAGAATCTTTACAAAAGGCGGTGAAACTTAGTCCCAAAGACTCGACTTTCCGAAAGGCTTTAGCCACCTGTTATTATGAAGCAGGCAAGAGGAATGAGGCGGTTAATGAGTATGAAAATTTTCTCTCACTTAAGCCTAATGATCGGGATACGCTTTATGCATTAGCTGATCTTCTTAAAAAACAAAATAATAAAACAAAACTGGTTAATGTTTATGAGCGGATTCTTAGTGTCGAGCCTAAAAACCACGTGGTAGAAAATAATCTGGCGGTGCTCTGTGACGCACTGGGTAAGCGAGAAGAGGCGCTAACCCATTACCGAAAGGCTCTTTCCTTAGCCCCGGAAAACAATGAATACCGAAAGAACTTAGCCCAATCTTTAGAAAAAATGGGAAAACTGAATGAGGCGATCGAGGTGTACGAAAAAGCTCTCCAGCTTAATCCTCGTGATGTCGACTCCCTTAATTCTTTGGCTGACCTTTATGTAAGGACGAATAATGAGAAAAAACTGTTGGAAGCGTATCAGAAAATTTTAAAGGTAGAACCTAATAAAGCAGACCTCCATGACAAATTGGCCTCTCTTCTGGCAAAAAATAAGGAATTTGATGAAGCTATTAACCACTACCAGAAAGCAATTCAGCTTGCTCCTCAAAACTTCGCCTACCGGATTAACTTAGCTCGGGTTTACGAAAATAGGGGAGATTTAGAAAACGCGCTCGCGGAATATAAAACAGTTTACAAAATCAATCCCGAATTCCAGGAAGCAAAAGACAAGGTCCATGGCCTCAATATAGAGATTTTAAGACGCAAACATACTGCTGTTCCTTAATATCCCCATGCCCGCAAACCTCACTCCGCAGTATTATGAGGCTGAAAAAAATTATCGGCAGGCAAAAAATCCTTCCGAGAAAATTCTTGCCCTGGAAACCATGCTCGCGATAATGCCCAAGCATAAGGGAACCGACAAACTTCGGGCTGATTTAAGGCGAAAAATATCCCAGCTTAAGGAGGATACCCTAAAAAAATCAGGAGGAAAACGCGGTCAACTTTTTGACGTGATCAGAAGCGGGGCAGGGCAGGTTGTATTAATAGGGTTCCCTAATGTGGGGAAGTCCCAGCTGGTTGGCAGCTTAACCCAAGCAAAGCCCGACGTTGGTGAGTATCCCTATACGACTCATTCCCCCATCCCTGGAATGATGGAGTATCAAGATATAAAGATTCAGCTCGTGGATATTCCTTCTGTTTTCGATGAATCGGCTCGGAGCTGGCTCATAAATGTTGTTCGGAATGCCGATGCTTTGCTCCTGATCGTTGATCTTAGCGATGGACCGGAAGCCCAGACGGCACTGTTGCTGGAAGAACTGGAGAGATATAAAATTAGACCTGAATGGACGGTGAATGCGGAAGAAATGGTGTTTTTGGGCAAGAAAATGATTATTGTCGGCAATAAGTTCGATGCAGCAGAAGCAGCAAAGAACTTTCTTCTGGTTCAAGAAAGATTTTCCGCTTTTCATCCCATTGCTGTCTCAGCAGCGCAGGGAAAAAACCTGGAGAACTTGAAAAACGAAATTTTCACCTTTCTTAAGATTATCAGGGCGTATACAAAAACCCCGGGAAAAGAACCGGATTTAAAACATCCGGTTATTTTAAAAAAGGGCAGCACAGTTTTGGACTTTGCTGCCGAGATTCATAAAGATTTTGTTGAGAAGCTTCTGTATGCTCGTATTTGGGGTTCAGAAAAATATAAAGGCCAACGAGTTCAAAGAGATCATCTTTTGGAGGATGGAGATGTTATCGAACTTCATATTTGACGTCTTCGTTAAAAAAGTCGCAGGGTCGAAAAGTCAAAGGGTTAAGCTGCTAGCTCATAGTTGATAGCTAAAAACCATGAGCTATGAGCTAACACCTTTAAACTTAACGTTTCACTTTTTACGCGGGTGAATGGTTTATGCGAAATCCTTCTAACAGGGTTTACTGTGCCGTCTGGGTTTCGATTTTTAGCTGTAGGGTGCGCTCCCCGAGCGCACCGGTAC
>DATEXU010000146.1:0-4658 GCA_035256645.1 Thermodesulfobacteriota bacterium
CGTATCTGCACACCCTCCAAAGGAATTTCTTTCCGCTTGGCATAGCTGATAATGGTCATCGCAGTGCATCCCCCCAAAGAGGCTAACAGGAGATCATAGGGATTAGGGCCTTTCCCATCGCCTCCGAACTCCTGGGGCTCATCAATGATTAAGCGCTGCTCGCCCATAATAGCTTCTTGCTGCAAATTTTTTATATATTTCACTAAAACTTCTCTCATCGTTCTTCTCCTTCTTTTTCGGAATAGATGTCTTTCATAAGCTCAATGGCCTCAGGCCAAGGACTGCTGTCCGCAAACTTTACTGCTTGTTCAACCTCTTGTTCCACTTCCTCTTTGATCGAACGAAGACCATCCGCATCAATGATCCCTTCCTCAATTAATTTGCGGGCAAAGTTCGGAATCGGGTCGCGGTCTTTCCAAATTTTTTCTTCCCGGGGAATACGGTAATCAGCAGGATCCGACATAGAATGTCCCCGGAAACGATAGGTCAAGGCTTCAACAAAATAAGGGCCCTTTCCTTCCCGCACATGTTTAGCCGCTTTTTTAGTAGCCTCACGCATTGCCACGACATCCATGCCATTCACCTTTTCGGTTGGTATCCCATGCGCCTCAGCTTTTTTAAAAATATCGGTTGTGGCGGATGCCCAGGAGACCGCGGTGCTGATTCCAAAAAAATTATTCTCACAAATAAAAATGATCGGGAGTGACCAAAGTTTTGCCATGTTTATTGATTCGTAAAAAGCCCCGGCGTTAGTCGCCCCATCCCCAAAAAAAGTAGCTACCACTTTATCCTCTTTCCGGTATTTAATTGCAAAGCCAACACCTAAAGTGATGGGCAGCCCTCCGGCAACAATGGCATATCCCCCAAAAAAGTTTTTCATAGGATTAAAAAGATGCATTGACCCGCCTTTTCCTTTACAGGTCCCGGTAGCGCGGCCGAAAAGTTCGGCCATTATCTCTTTGGCGCTGGTCCCTTTCATCAAACAATGCGCGTGGTCACGATAAGAACTGATTACATAATCATCAGGATGAAGAGCGCTTATCGCTCCAACCGCCACCGCCTCTTCGCCGATATAGAGGTGACAAAATCCGGTGACTTTCCCTCGACTGTACATCTCCGCGGTTCTTTCTTCAAACTCGCGAATCAGCACCATGTCCCGATAAATTTTAAGAAGTTCACCTTCAGTCATTTGTGACTTTAATTTTCCCATACCTTTTCTCCTGGTTATACAAAATCAAGGTTATGCCTCAATTGAAATGAGGTGGTGCTTTACAACAAGCTTGTTCACAACGTTTGTTCAATTTAACACATGGAACAAATTCAAGCCATGACTACTCTTTTATTCCCAGCTTTTTCAAAAACGTAATCATCGGGCACCATTTGGTGAAAGCTGATTGAATCAAATTTAAGGCCACAAAGATCGTAAAAATAAACCAGTAGCTGCTATGGAGTAATCCAAGGATAACACTGATTAACACAAATGTCCCGGCAATCAATCTCAACCAATCGTTAAGTAACATAGGACACCTCCCTTTTTTTAAAATCCTAAATCCGAATTTCTAAATTCTAAACAAAACCAAATGACCGAAATCCTAAATCCAAAATATTTGAACATTCGGTATTAATATTTGAGATTTGTTCAGGATTTAGTGTTTTAAATTTCGGATTTATCTTTCAAACCTCTTTTTCGATTCACATAATATAATATCGGAACTACCATCCGAGAAAACAAGGTTGATGCTACCTCTCCAGCCATAAGTGAAATCGCTAATCCCTGAAAAATAGGATCAAACAGGATAACCGACGCCCCGACCACCACTGCCATGGCAGTGAGTAACATTGGCCTAAACCTTACCGCCCCTGCATCTACCACCGCCTCCTCCAGCGGCATCCCTTCTTTGAGCCGTAACTCAATAAAGTCTCCCAGAATGATCGAATTGCGGACCACGATCCCCGCGCCCGCGATAAATCCAATCATCGACGTAGCGGTAAAAAATGCACCCGCTAAAGCGTGGGCCGGTATTATCCCGATCAGGCTCAAAGGGATTGGCGCCATAAGGGTAAACGGTATAGTAAATGATTTGAACCAGCCAACTACCAAAATGTAAATAATGACCAACACTGCGGCAAAAGCTAAGCCTAAGTCTCTGAAGACCTCATACGTGATCTGCCATTCTCCATTCCATTTAAGAGCGAACCTGTCCGTTAAAAAGGGTGGATGGGTTGAATACTGCTGAATTTCATACCCTTCCGGAAGGGTGATTTCCTTTATTGCTTTTTTAAGTTTCATAATAGCGTAAACAGGACTTTCTTCTTTTCCTGCCACATCACCAGTTACATAGACGACGGGCTTTAAATTTTTATGGTATATATTCCTCTCTCTGGTTTCCTCCTTAACTCTTACGACCTCAGAAAAAGGAACCATCCCACCCCCTGAGGAGGAAAGGTAAATCCCTTTTAAATCATCGATGCTCGACCTGTTTGGTCGGGGGAGTTGAAGAAAAATCGGAACATCCTCACGTTCCTTGGGCATATGCGCCAAGCCTACTTCTTCACCTCCTAAAGCGATAGTAAGTGCTGAGCACGCATCTTGAGTGGTAATCCCCGAAAGCGCGGCCTTCTCCTTATCCACATAAAGCATATATTTGGGCTGTTTATCCTCAACGTACCAATCAACATCAACCACTCCTTCGGTCTTTTCAAAAATTGTGAGTACTTTTTCTGCCACGTCAATTTGTCGGACGTAGTTGGGGCCATAAATTTCAGCAACCAAGGTCTGGAGCACGGGTGGACCAGGCGGAACCTCAGCCACTTTTATTCGCGCGCCATGAGGCCTGCCAATGTCCGTAAGAAAAGGCCTCACCCGCTTGGCAATATCATGACTTTGCCCCTTTCGTTTGTCTTTGGACAAAAGATTAACTTGTATATCAGCAACATTTGGTCCTTTTCGTAAAAAATAATGACGCACCAGACCATTGAAGTTCATGGGGCTTGCGATACCCACATAGGTCTGGTAATCAGTTACTTCGGGGACAGTGGAGAGATACTGACCTAATGCCTGGGTAACCTGCGCGGTCTTTTCCAGAGTTGAACCCTCCGGCATATCCACGATTACCTGAAATTCACTTTTATTGTCAAAGGGAAGAATTTTTACTTTCACAATTTTAAAAACAAAAAATGAAACCATGATAAGAAAAAGTAATACCGTCCCTCCGATGAACGTCCATCTCCATTGAGGAATGCGTATCATACGTTCCATAACGATCCGATACCAATGGGTAAAAAAATCTTCTTTTTCTTCTCTATGGTTTTCCCCTTCTTTTCTTTTAAGGAAATGGTACGCGGTCCAGGGTGTGATAAAAAATGATACGGCCATAGAAAATATCATTGCCACGGAAGCACCCACCGGTATGGGACGCATGTAAGGCCCCATCAAACCGCTCACGAATGCCATGGGGATTATCGCGGCAATGACTGTAAGGGTAGCCAGGATCAAAGGACTTCCTACTTCATGCACTGCCTCAGTAATCACGTCACTATTCGAGCGCCCCTTGCTCTCCGGTAGTCGAAAGTGACGAATAATATTTTCCACACCCACAATCGGATCATCAACCAAAATACCGATACAGAAAATTAAGGCAAAAAGCGTTACCCGGTTCAAGGTGTAACCGAAAAAATAATAAATAAACAGCGTCAGTGCTAAGGTGGTAGGGATGGCCACGAAAACAATAAGAGAGGCCCTAAAACCTAAAAAAAGACCGATAAGGATGGTAACCGAAATTGTGGCAAGAAACAGGTGTTTTAAAAGTTCGTTTGATTTATCCCTGGCGGTTTCTCCGTAGTCGCGCGTCACCGTGACGTTTACCCCCTGAGGAATAAGTCCGCCTTTTAACGCTTCCACTTTATTGAGCACGGCCTCGGCAATGTGCGTTGCGTTTGTACCTTTGCGCTTGGAGATCGAAACCGTTACCCCCCGGTAGAGTTTATCGATTGTCGCCGTAATATCTTTTTCATGCGCCTGGGGGCCGGCCCCAAAAAAAAGATACGAATCTGGTTCTCCCGGTCCATCTATTATCTGCGCGATGTCTCTCAGATAAACCGGTCGACCTTTCCAGATTCCGGCAACGATATTTCCTAAGTCCTCAGCATCCTGAATAAAGCCACCAACCTCAACCAGGAATTCCTGGTTATTTTGAAATAAGGTTCCAGCCGCATGTGACTGATTTGCTCCTTTAATGAGAGAGACCATCTGGAGAATGGGAATATGGTGGGCGCGCATCCGGCTGGTATCCAGGACTACCTTAAGCTCCCTTCGCTGGCCGCCAAGGACTTCGGTCAAGGAGACATCGTTAATGCTTTTAACCTCTTCCTCGAGTTGTTTAGCGATCCTTCGCAACGTAAAACTATCATACTGCTCGCTCCAGATGGTAAGCAGCACAATGGGCACATCATCAATGTAGCGGGGTTTGATGATCGGCATGGATACGCCGGAAGGGATCAAATCAAGGTGTGAATAAAGTTTATTATAAAACTTGACAATGCTTTTTTCTTCATCTTCACCAACAAAGAAACGGACAATCGCCATGCTCATCCCCGGCATTGACGTAGAATAGATGTACTCAACTCCGGGGATTTCCCATAAAAATTTTTCCATGGGA
>DATEXU010000147.1:0-6189 GCA_035256645.1 Thermodesulfobacteriota bacterium
TGCTGCTCATAGATGTTGTTAGAAGCAACGGGCAGCGATTTTAACCCCCGAACATACTCAAAGCACGTGAGCATTATCCCAAGGCAAACCAACGTTATGATCTTCAATAAATTTGTTTTTCTTTCTTCTTCCGCCAGTAAATCCAAAAGGGTATCACCGATTAAATAAAGGAATATCAAAACAGAAAAAGCCCACATATAGATTTCATATCGGTGATACCATCCATATTTCCCGGCGATTAAATGCAGTACAATCGCGCATGAAGTAACCGCGGCCAGGAGCCTTTTTCTATGATTTTGTTCTAAAAATAATGCAAAGCCCGCTAAGGTTAACAATCCAAAAACGAGGACAAGCCCTCTCGGATTGTTTAAACTCTCTCGCAGATTTTTTATCATGACTTTAATGCTTCCCATACTTTCTACAACCGTTGATTTCGCCACAACGGAGGTAGGAAATGGCCCCAAGCCTAAGTGAATAAGAAAAAAGGAAAACCCTCCCAGCATTAAGATTATTAAAAAGAATGAGATGGCTGAGGTTTTAAAATGTCCGCGAACCGCAAGAAAAAGCAGAGCCGGCAAAGAAACAGCCAAATTTTCATAACGAACTAACGGCCCGATAACAATGGCGATGACCAACCACGGCGCGGCCCTGCCGCCTTCTGCCTCCATAACCAAGCCCCACGCTATTATGGCCACGATGAGCACCTGGAGCGAGTGCTCCATTCCGGTAAAGATCAATCCGATTAAGTTGGTTCCTAAGGTAAACACTATTAATAATGACGACACAATGATTATTTTTGTGCTTGGGTTATTGATAGTGATCGAATGTTTTAGGATTTTCCAGGCAAAGAATAGTGTTGCCAGCGCCGCTATAATATTTATAAATAAGGGAGCGTATTCACCGCAGGGAGAAGACGCAAAGGGCGCGAGAAGGAAAGGCCAGAGAATACTCGATGAGGGAGCTGAAAATTCGCCCGCGTTTACTCCGTAATGCCCCTGGATAATGTTTTCCGCCAAAGCTAAGTGGATGTAAGGATCATCAAGGGTATAAACCAGATGACCATTATTAAGCCGCAGGAGTGCGATAACTTCCGCAAGGATGATTACCAATAAAAAGCCGATCCCGATCAGTAAGGCTTTAATATCGGAATGCTGCTGGTATTTTTCTGAACCCATGTTGTTCTTTCGGTATTTGGCAGTTAAACTCATAAGCCCTGAGCGTGGCCTTTTTCATCTCAGCCTCACGGGGGTGTATTATTCCCCTCTTGAGAGGGGTCAGGGGTGTGTTCTTCTATCCATTGATCAATAACACTTAGCACACTTGGCATGTTTCTCTTTACACCTAAATCGTTAAAACGCAGAAATTGTATTCCTAATCTCTCGATTTCCCGCTGACGTTCTCAATCTTTTTCGTATGCATTTTCACTATCGTGGGTGTTTCCGTCTATTTCAATTACTAATGCGAACTCAGGACAAAAGAAACCCCCCTCTACACACCCCGTCACTTTGTGACACCCCTCTCAAGAGGGGATTACGATATGCCCTAATATAAGCGGTGAATGAAGCGTGGCGAAGTTAGTGAAGTGTTATTTTTCAACAACGTCACATTCCTTCACCTATGGATCAGGGCAGCCCGAACTATCCCATCAAAGGCCTCAAGGGCGTCTTCCGTGGTGCCGGTATTAAGTATGTAGGCGTCGGCAAGGGCGATGGGCGTTGCGGTTCCGTAAGCAATTTCTCTTGCATCCCGCTCCTCAAAGGCATCGGGTGCGTCATCAGACCTCCCCCTGGATAGTACTCGGCTGCGGCGGATCTGCCTCGGTGCGAGAAAGGCTATGACAGTGCAGTCAGCCTCCTGCCGGATCAGTGCTATCTCTGCCCATGAGCGCATACCCTCGAGAAAGACCATCTCTTTGCCGGTCTCTGTGGCGACCTGCAAGACCTTCCGAGTCACCCCCATTCCATCATTGCCGCGCATTTCGGTTGATACCGCCGCGGTATTTTCCGGGGTGGGTTCGAGGCTACGGCGGTGCACTTCGGCACGGACCACATCGCCGGTGGCAAAGTACGGGATACCATTCGATTCCGCGTAAGACCTGGCAATGTTTTTCCCTGAAGCAGGCATCCCGACAACTACAAACATTTTCATGAAACACTCCATTGGTTAAGGCCGATTCGTTGCTGGTATTTCTCTGATTCCATATGTTGTTCTCTCATTACCCGGCAGTCATGAGGAGCATGGCGAACTTTTTTCACCTCAGCCTCACGGGGTGGATAATTCCCCTCTTGAGAGGGGTCAGGGGTGTGTCCTTCTATTCATTGTTAACACACCTGGCATATTTCTCTTTACATTTTCGATCTCCCGCTGACGTTCTCTATTTTTCCTATCGTGGCTGTTTCCATCAATTGCAATTGCTAATTATAACTCAGGACAAAAGAAACCAACTATCCTCTACACACACCCCGTCACTTCGTGACACCCCTCTCAAGAGGGGATTACGATATGCCCTAATATAAGCGGTGAATGGAGCGTGGCGAAGTTACTGAGGTGTTAATTTTCAACAATGTCCCTACTCACTCCTCATGCTCCGTCCCTACTCATACCTTTGATTAGACAAAGTGGTTGAGTAAGAATTGCTCAACGAAACTGATAACACTACCTGCATCCTGCGAGGTAAGCTTTGACCAATCCGCGTGCATGGCTTGGTTTCTGATCTTTGGCATTGCGGCAAGCAGTGTTTTTTGAGATCCTGTGACAAGCCCCTGCGCCTTTAATGCGTTTACTACATCTTCCATGCTTTTGTTCTCAACCGATAACCCTTTGGATGTCGCAAATCGCTTGAGAGCGTCTTCCAGCGCGGCGCACGCCAATACTGTGGCAACCGTGTGGTGACCTTCGCCGAGAGCGGTTTTAGCAGCTGATACAAAATCTCCGAATATTTCACCCGAAAATGACGTCTGGAGGTCAAAAAGATATCCACCGTCGACATCACTCTTGGCACCTTGGAAAATACCTCGACAGGCCCCTAATTGGTCTTCCGAGACATAGTTGCCGTGTATTCCGGCTGTTTCTGTTTCAAGGCGTACATAGTAAGGAGAATCTTTCCCAAATACGCCCTGGATGACACTTAGAGCACTGGATGCCCATGCATAGAATGCTTGCGGGGCAGCATAGCGACCAATTTCTTGGTTGCCCTGCAGAGGAATTTGCTGCGCTTGTTTTGATAAATCTTCGAATCGTCTCTTGACTTGTTCTTGAATCATCACCATTTTCTATCTCCTAAAGTGGCCTACAATAATGATACAGTCTATATAAAACAACTTAAACGTGTCCCTGGGGCTAAACACCAAAACAAAAAAAAGCCCACCACTTTTTATTATCTGACGTGAGCATGGCTTTTGACTTCCCGCTCCAGTCGTCCTCCCAGCGCCTCAGCAGTAACATCCAGGTCGTATTGCGCCTGCAATCCCAGCCAGAATTCGGCAGAGGAGGCGAAAAACTTCGCAAGTCTCAAGGCGGTGTCTGCCGTGATACTTCGTTTACCAAGGACAATCTCGTTTATTCTTCGTGCCGGCACCCCGATGTTTAAAGCGAGTCTGTTCTGGCTCAAAGCCATGGGCTTTAGAAATTCCTCCAAGAGGACTTCTCCGGGATGCACTGAATGTAATTTTTTCATGATAAGCAATTATCCCCTTTTGGGGTTAAAGATTTCTTTTTTTCTTTATCGTTAACGAGAGAAAAAGTCAAGAAAAAGCGAGAGGTTTCTTGCTGTTTGAGAAAAGAAGGCAGAAAAAGAGCGATATTTTATTTTCTCCCCCCTATTGGACGAATTTCGCAACTGGCTCTTCTCGGAAGAGGCAAAAAAACTACCTCAAAAACTGATTACAAACAAAAGCCTTTTAACTTTCGACAAAAATGGGAAGAACAATTCATAAATTTGGGTCTCAAAATACTATCTTTTTTTTGCCAAAATACAATCTTCACCCTATTCTTTTCTCGTTTTCTACAAGATAAAGTTTCTTCATTCCAACGAACTATCTTACATTATTCACAAAAAGGAGGTGTAGTTATGTGCCAAACATGTGGATGTACCCCTTGCAAAACATGTGGGAAGCCGATTACAAATAGGGTTTGCAGCGGATGCGGCAAAAAATCGAGCGACTGTACGTGCAAGAAATAAGCAGGACTGGTAAACAACCAGCGGAGTTTGCCGATAGGCATATTCCGGGATATGAATATATTAAATTCCCGAACCAGAATGAAAGGAGGATGGTATGAGTACTCCTCAGGAAAAAGTAATGATCAACCCAAGCGACGTTGCCATGTTGCTGATTGACCACCAAAGCGGCCTGTTCAACCTTGTCAAGGATATGCCTGTGGCAGAGCTGCGGAACAATATCATTGCACTGGCCAAGGTTTCCACGCTGATGAAGATCCCCGTCATCACTACCGCGTCTGTGCCGGAAGGCCCGAATGGACCGGTAATCCCCGAAATCCAGCAATTTGCTCCTCACGCCAAATATGTCGCGCGGCAGGGACAGATCAATGCCTGGGACGTGCACATGTTCGTCAAGGCCGTTGAAGAGACAAAGCGCAAGACGCTGGTAATGACCGGCACTTTAACGAGTGTCTGCCTGGCATTTCCTGCCATCTGCGCGGTTGAGGCCGGTTACAAGGTATATGCCGTTGTTGATGCTTCGGGTAACTGGAGCAAAATGGCAACCGATCTAACCATCGCCCGTCTTGTGCAGGCCGGTGTGATCCCGATCGATACTTTCGCGGTAGTAGGCGAGCTTCAGCAAACCTGGAACCGGCCGGATGCCCTGGAATACGCCAAGCTTTTTGGCGAACATATCCTGCCGAGTTACCGCTTGCTGATGGAAAGTCACAGCAAGGCGCAAGAGGCTGTCCGCCAGAAGTAATCAGCCTCAAACACTAAAACTGCCCATCTGAATTTTTCAGATGAGCAGTTTAGTTTCTTGACGGGAGTTCCGCCAACCCTTTTACTTCTTCCCCTTCCACGGAAGTAATGCGAACTGTTATTTCTTGATTCATCAGTTCATCTTCGCCAGCTATCAGAACCGGAATATAATTTCGGGATAAACCTTTGAGAAGGCCGGTCTTTCGATGCCGTCTGGCTTCAATCAGGATTGGTAATTTTTTGTTGAGATACGATCGGTAAAAACTTTCCCGCTTTTTTTGGCTTAAACTTCTTAAAATCTCGCTCCTTTTTTTAACGGCATTGCCGTTTACTTTTTCGGGAAGACTAAAAGCCGGGGTCCCTTTTCTCGGGGAAAAAGGAAAAACATGGAGGTAGGTGATGGGTAATTCCTCGAGGAAATGCAGAGTTTGATAAAATTCTTCCTCCCCCTCTCCGGGAAACCCGACAATAACATCCACACCGATTGCCAGGTCTTTAATGGAATTTGTTAACTTCATAACCAAAGAGTGAAAATTTTCAGCTGAATAAGGCCGATTCATTTTTTTTAAGATAGTATTGTCTCCGCTTTGAAGCGGGAGGTGGAGGTGGGGGCAAACGATCGGGGAGTCAGCCAGCGCGTCTATCACGCCTTGGGTTATCTCGTTAGGTTCGATGGAGCTTAAGCGAACACGGGGCAAGGGTATTTGTTTTTCGATCTCGTGAAGAAGGTTTAATAACGAGGTTTGAGGAGATAGGTCAAGCCCATAGGCACCGAGGTGGATTCCGGTAAGCACCGCCTCCTTATATCCGGATGAACCAATACTGCTGAGCAGTTCTAAAACGGTCTTGGGGGCCATGCTCCGGCTTTTGCCCCGTACCTGGGGAACGATGCAATATGAACACCGCGCGTTGCAACCGTCCTGAATTTTTAAAAAAAATCTTGTTTTGGCGGAAAACCTTTTAATCTTTTTCTCGGGGAATACGATTTCTTTTTCCAGCGGGGTTACAATAATTCCAGTAAAGGAAATTTTTTCTGCCTCCTTGATTATATTAACGATTCCCCATTTATCAGGATTGCCGATTACCAAAGACACTCCGGGTATTTTTTTAAGATCTTCGGGAGCTGCCTGAGCATAACAGCCCGTGACCACTATTTTTGCTTGAGGATTAACGCGATGTGCTCTTCTGATAAGCTGGCGGGCTTGAAAGTCGGTTTTTCCGGTGACGGTGCAGGTGTTGATCACATAAATATCTGCGGGTTCAGAAAA
>DATEXU010000148.1:0-3716 GCA_035256645.1 Thermodesulfobacteriota bacterium
AATCCGTTTTCTGGTCGTGATATTCGGAAACCGCGCCGCGTATTCAATAATCTTTTTGATATCGCATCGCTTGTTTTTTACAAATTCCGTGAATGTCTCAACAGCCGCTGTAATGCCGCCAACCGGTTTGTTAAAATAAAGAAGATCGATGAGCGTTCGTTCTTTTGAACTAATATTTACCTCGGTGTCTTTTACCTTTATGACTTCCAGACCGTAGAGACGATTTTTAGAGATTTTTATGAACTTATAAGATATCCCACACATTATTTTTTCCCTACGCATTGTGGTATTAAGAACGTATACGGTCTGAAAAAGCTGTTCAGTAAAGCCGTAATAATTAAAAATGGTTGAGTATCCGACATAATAGTTTTTCTTTGGAAAGAAAAGCGGCGGGATAAGAAGTTCATCGATCCCGGTTCCTTCGGGACCGGCTTCAAGGGGAGAAAACGCGTATACGCCTCGCTTTATTGTCGCAAGTATCTTTTTTCTTTTGAGACGAAAAACAACCTGTTTTCTGTCCTCCGGAGAAAGATTGAACAATTGATCCAGTTCCTTGGCAGTGACAATCGTCTTTTTTTCATACGTCAAACGCGCCACTATACTGGTCTCTATAGGCCCTAAAACCTTTGCTGTGTTTTTAGGAGTCATAGGTTATTTACCAAATAACTTTAATATACTTTTTTTACATGCCTAATTTATCATGATCTTTCCCTATGTCAAGAAAAATAAGATAGACCGGCGGTTATTTTTATTTCTCAAGACATTCCTGGGCAGGCTATTAAAAAACTATTATTTTGCCCTGTTGCTTTAATTTTTCAACCGACCGCTCATCAAAGCAATAAAGGGTTACGGTTGTCCACGTGGTGATCGGCCATAACAAGCAGAAAACCCCCGCCGATATCGGGCAAGGGCTTTCTGCTCTTCAACAATGACGGAGAGGGTGGGATTCGAACCCACGTGCCCCGGTTAAGGGACAAGCCGATTTCGAGTCGGCCCCGTTACAACCACTTCGGTACCTCTCCAGATTAAATTATTCTGTCTTCTGACTCCTGTCTTCAACGATTATTCCCGTTCTTTTTTCTTTAAAAAAACGCTGAATAATTTCTCCGCACTCAGCTTTCAAAACCCCGGAAGTGACTTTCAGGTGATGGTTGAGCCTGGTATCATTGCCGAGCTGATAGAGCGTTACCAGGCCTCCCCCTTTGGGGTCCGAAACGCCAAAAATTACCTCTTCTACCCGGGCATGGATAAGAGCACCAGCGCACATAATACACGGCTCTATGGTTACATAAATCCGAGTTTTATTCAATCGGTAATTTTTTAAAACTTCCGCAGCTTCCCGCAAGGCAATGATTTCAGCATGGGCGGAAGGATCATTTCGGCGCATTGTTTCATTGTGGGATTTACTCAGAACTTCTCCCCCGCTTGACATCACGACTGCGCCAACCGGGACTTCACCCATTTCATAGGCTTTAAAAGCTTCGCTTAACGCTATTCGCATATAGAATTCGTGAGAATGCATCGGCCTCGTTGACGGCTTCGTAAAAAGTTCATCTGCTGCGTTCTGCTGCATCCTCAGTCATTGCGGCGTACAAGTAAGTACGCCTCATTTCCTCGGATTTGCACGCCTTGCATCTGAAGCTTTTTACTTTGCCATGGGATTTTCGATTTTTTGCAACATCATTAAAACTTAACTTATCAGATCTTCTCCAACCCCGGTTACGCGGAGGACTTCAGAAACTGTAGTTTCTCCATTGAGCATTTTTCGGATCGCGCCTTCGTGGAGCGTGATCATTCCGTCCTTCAGCGCTTCGGTTTGAATTTGACGGTTTTCTGTTTTTTGGCTGATGAGTTTTCGGACGCGGTCGTTTATTTCCATTACCTCAAAGATTCCGGTTCGGCCGTGGTAGCCGGTCCACCGGCATTTATCGCAGCCTTCACCAATTTGAATCTTTCCCTGTGACTCCGCGGGAATATTCAACCCCAAAATTCCCTGCTCTTCCGCGGAGAGATCATACGGCTTCGCACAGTAAGGGCAAACCCGCCGAACCAGCCGCTGAGCGATTATTCCCAGTATGGTAGAATTGATAAGGAAAGGAGGAGCGCCCAGATCAAGAAGGCGGGTGATTGAACTGGGAGCGTCATTGGTGTGGAGCGTGCTCAACACCAGATGACCGGTGAGCGCCGCTTGGATGGTATTTTCTAAGGTCTCGTAGTCTCGAATTTCTCCCACCATAATAATATCCGGATCCTGCCGCAGGATCGTGCGAATGGCGGCGGCAAAACTGAAGTCGATTTGAGGTTGGACACCGATCTGGTTAAATTCCTCGTAGATCATCTCAATCGGGTCTTCGATGGTTATAATATTGACATCCGGAGAAGAAAGTTTTCTCAGCGCTGAGTAAAGGGTAGTGGTTTTCCCACTTCCGGTAGGGCCGGTCACCAGGATGATGCCGTGAGGTTCCTGGATAAAAGATTCAAGCAGCTCCAATTCGCGAGGGAAAAAGCCCAGGCTCGCCAGATCCTGAATTAAAATATCAGGATCAAAAATTCTTACCACCGCTTTTTCTCCAAAAGCTACCGGGAGCATGGAGACGCGAAGCTCGACCTCTCGCCCCTTGAATTCAGTTTTTATTCGCCCATCCTGGGGGCGGCGTTTTTCCGCGATATTCATCCGGGAAAGCATCTTAATGCGGGATACCACCGCGTTGTGCACCACCTTGGGCATGGTGTGGACGTTATGAAGGACGCCGTCAATCCGAAATCTGGTCAGGCTGAAATCCCTTTTCGGTTCAAGGTGGATATCACTTGCCCTCTGATCAAAGGCGTAGCTCAGAAGATAATCCACGGCATTGACCACATGTTTATCAGTTGCTTCAATTTCTTTCGTGTTTTTGAGTTTGACGTATTGTTCGAGATTTCCGAGGTCGATCTGGGGTGCTAATTCCTGAGCTGCGGCTGTAATTGAATAGCGGAATCCATAGAATTCGTTGATTATTTTGATAAGGTCGCTCCGGGGGGTAATGCACGGAACGATTTCATATTTGGTGTAGCGACGGAGATCTTCGAGCACTTCATGGTCGAGAGGATTTGCCATTGCCACATGCAACTGATTGTTTTCTACCGCCAGACCGAGCACCACATGCCTTTTGGCAAATGCTTTGGGAAGCAATCTGACAATCGCATTGGAATCAAGTTCGAGAGGATCAATTTTTTTGTAAGGGATGCCAAACTGTTTAGCCAAAACTTTGGTGATAAATTCTTCGGTAAGGATTGTCCCCGTTTTATCAGTTTTAAAGTTAAAAGAAGCTATGGTTTCCACAGCCGGAACCTCATAATCATAGCCTCCACGGCTCTTGTGATGGGATAATTCCCTTTTTTTCAGTTGAATCAGTTTTTCCCGCTCTTCCGCAGACCGTTCCCGGATTCTCGGGATCTGCGCTTCGGTTAAAAAGCCTTCATCACATAAAACCTTACAGACGGTGTCGATGCTTAATGATTTATTCATAATTTTAGAAAAAATATTTTGTTTATATTGTTACGGGATACGTTAAAATACTTCTTATCCTCATCCTCTTCTTTTCCGATTGGGGGGGTGGCTAAAATCAGGTTATCACTGTAACAGGTATGGAGTTTTTTTGCAATGCTCTAGTAAAACCTTTATAATAAGTTAATAAAATTGATGGACTTGTAAAAAGCCGGAGATGTCACCCTGA
>DATEXU010000149.1:0-15027 GCA_035256645.1 Thermodesulfobacteriota bacterium
TGCCGTAGGATCATTTTTCATGTACTCAATAGGAAAAGGAGTCTCTTCAAGGATCGTGACCTCCTGGAATCCGGCTGTTTTTATAAAACCAAGGTACTCATCTTTCATGATTGCTCCCGAAAGGCACCCAATATACCCCTCAACTGAGTTCTTTATAAAATCAGGAAGCTCCTTCATCAAAACTATATCCGAGACCATCATTCTCCCCCCAGGTCGGAGCACCCGAAACGCTTCCTGAAATACTCTTCCTTTATCCGGCGAAAGGTTAATGACGCAATTTGAAATAATTATATCCGCCGAGTTATCAGCGACCGGAAGATTTTCAATCTCCCCCAGCCTGAACTCTACATTATTATAATTGCCTTTATTGGCATTTTCTCGCGCCTTTTCTACCATTTCCGGCGTCATATCCACACCAATAACTTTCCCCGTTTTACCGACCTTTTTAGAGGCAAGAAAACAATCGAATCCGGCTCCGGAACCAAGATCAATAACTATTTCGCCTTGGCGCAACGAGGAGAGCGCAACCGGATTTCCGCACCCAAGGCCTAAGTTTGCACCTTCGGGGACTGCCCGGAGTTCCTTTTCGGTATATCCGATGTTCTTAGCAATATTGGCTGTTACCTTAGAATTTCCACAACAGCATGGATTCACAGGGATGTAACACGAACCATTTTCTCGCGCAATTTTGCCATACCCCTCTTTTACCGCCTGTTTTATTTCCTCTTTTTTCAATTTAAATCACCTCCTATTAATTAAGTAATTGGCTTGTTTTCCGGGCGATTGCTTCAGAAAGTCTACGGCAATCCTCGATTTTGTTTTTCCCCATAAATTCCTGAATGCTGGAAGCCCGATTAATGTCCAGTCCGGAAACTGTTGTGCAGTTGCAATCCCCGTATTTATCTTCCACCATCCGATAAAGGGTTTTACACCGATTAAAATCAGCGGCAGCAGGAAAAACTCTCTCATCCCGAAAAATGCCATCACTCTTTAATAACCCCTGATAAATAGTATTTAGAGTATCTTTATAACCACGGTCACTGGGATCGATTCCATATTTCAATCCGAGAGTCAATACCCACCCTATCACCACCCCACAAAGAGTTCCGCTAAATCCGATCCCACCGATAAAACCGGAAACCGAATTATTTAAGGGGGAAATATCCAACCCGCTTACTTCCTGAATTTTTTGCAGAGTGGTTAAATAGCAATGGAAATTTTGAGATTTAAACATTTGATGTTGTTCCGCCATGGTATTAATCATGGCATGAGCACAACTGGAAAACGTTAAGAAATTTTTTACCGCTTGTTTCTTTACATCAGGGGCTTAAAAATCAAAGTCATATGCGTAAATTCTCCCTGTTTATGGACACTGCAGTATTCCACGGCTCCAGAGGCAATCTCCGCAGGGTTGCTCATACACATTACAGTCAAAAATAAAATGTGCACCGCCAGCAATGTATCCACACCCATCTGACAACCCACAATCACCACAGGGCGAAAAACGAAACTCTTCGACGTTCCTTCTAAATGTTTGATAAGGTTGTGAGTTCCAGATGGCTTCCAGATCTTCTTCCGGAACTTTGCCAAAACTGATGCTTTTCACTCGCTTAGGCCTCCCGTAGTGAAAACAGGAGTACTCGTGGGATAACTGGTTGCAAGGCCTCACCCAGCCATCCCAGGTGATAAAGCATGCCTGATTTTTAATAAAATTACATTCCCGTTTGGCTCGGGGAATGATAAGGGGGAGGTGAAGTGCGAGCTCCCGAGAAGCGGCAAGCTTCTGGCATTCTTCAAAAATCTTCATGTAGTTATAAAATTTAGTTCCATCTCTTTCAAGTACCTGAAGCATCTTGCTAAGGATTCCTCCCATAAAATCTTCTTCTGAGGAGACCTCTTGAAGACACTGAAGGGCCAACTTCTCCTCTGGAGACAGGTTGGATACTGCCACCCTGAATACGTTGGTAGACAACTTCACCGCTAAAAGTCGAAATATCGAGGGGTTGACTCCAATTGCCTGAAGCCGTTCTTTGGCTCTCGTCAGATTTTCCAAAACTTCCTGTGAGTGAGAGTCGTAAAGTATTTCTTTGGCGATAAGTTCGTTGGGTGGCAAAAGATTGTTAACCCAGATCGAGTTCACTTGGTGATCCGTGGCAAACTGAATTAACCGGGGAAGTTCCCTGATATTCCTTTCCATAGCAACAAAAGATATACTGATCTCAAAGGATTCTTTTTTCAATTTCTTTCTGACGGCAAGAAAGTTTTCAAGGCACTCGATTACAACTTCAAGGCTGCCTCCCTGCCTTAGAGCCGTGAATTTATCCGAAACGAAACTATCGATTGAAAAGGATATGCCATCTAAACCAGCTTTAATGACGTCTTCAGTTGTACTTCGGTCAACGACCATACCGTTGGTTGTCAAATTGATCCTACAAAAAGGAGATACGTGTTTTTTGGCGAGAAGAATCATATCAATAAGGTAAGGGTTAAGGAATGGCTCTCCATAGCCGCTCAAGTTTATAGAGTCTAAAGTTTCAAAAACAGGGGTGAGACCTTTAAAAGTCTCCATATCCATATCGCCGGTTTTCTCAGACCAGGTCTGCCGGAGGCACATAGTACAAGATAAATTACACCGCGAAGTTATTTCAATAATCAGGTTTTTCATGGTAAGTAAAATTCTTTCCTGTCTGAATTTGGCAATTCAAAATCTCCGGTTCCTATCTGCCGCCCAAGGTATAGGGCATGTTAGCGTATCGACCTGCGTCACGGTTCGCACGACACATGACAGATCCCTGTTGGTGTCTCAACCGCATAAGGGAAATATTTCTTCTTGAACCAAAGCGCCACATTAACCAGACTGATAAGCACCGGAACCTCCATTAAAGGCCCGATGACTGCTGCAAACGCCTGGCCCGAGTTTATTCCGAAAACAGCCACCGCCACTGCGATCGCCAGTTCAAAGTTGTTTGATGCGGCAGTGAAACTCAACGATGTCGACTGTTCATACGTGGCGCCTGCCTTCTTAGACAGATAGAAAGAAATAAAAAACATGACGACAAAGTAGATGAGCAGCGGAATGGCCACTCTCACCACATCCATAGGAAGCTCAACAATATATTCACCTTTCAGAGAAA
The DNA here is from genome assembly GCA_035256645.1 of Thermodesulfobacteriota bacterium. Taxonomy (GTDB): domain Bacteria; phylum Desulfobacterota; class WTBG01; order JAGOGO01; family JAGOGO01. Next base: position 3,135 of record DATEXU010000149.1, read on the forward strand.
ACATGACCAATATGGTAAAAAGCAGAGCAATCAACGTTATCGGGCTTATTTTAGGTATGAATTTTTTCTCATACCACTCCCGGCCTTTGGTTTTAAGGCCAATGAGACGAGAAAGCACTCCGGCAATAAAGGGAATTCCCAGGTAGATGAACACGCTTTGCGCAATCTGTTTCATGGAAATCTGCACGATTGAACCCTTCAAGCCAAACCACCCCGGCAGGATAGTTATAAAAAGATAGGCATAAAAAGAAAATAAGAGCACCTGAAAAATAGAGTTGAACGCTACCAAAGCAGCACAGTATTCCCGGTCTCCATCAGCCAGGTCGTTCCAGACGATGACCATGGCAATGCACCGAGCCAGCCCAATCAGGATTACCCCCACCATGTATTCCTGGTGGCCGGAGAGAAATAAAATGGCCAAAATGAACATTAGGATTGGACCGATAATCCAGTTTTGCACCAAAGAGAGCGATAGTACCTTCACATTTTTAAAGACATCCCCTAACTCTTCGTATTTAACCTTGGCAAGAGGCGGGTACATCATCAGGATCAAACCAATGGCAATCGGGATGTTGGTGGTATCTACCTGGAAAAAATTGATTATATCCCGCACCCCAGGGTATACGTACCCGATACCCACCCCGATGAACATGGCTAAGAAAATCCATAAGGTAAGATACCGGTCTAAAAATGATAACTTTTTTGCAATCCCTTCGCTCATTGCTTCCCTCCTGACTAAAAGAAATCACGTTGCTTTTACTTGTTCAATGCGGAAAACCTTGAAACCGGATCGCGGCATCCATCAAGGTGCGATTTGAGCCGGTTTTCCTGTGAACCAAGAAGTTTTCGGTAAACGCATCGCTTGAGGAACACCAAAGCCCCGGCAGGGTCTTCGTCAGTGATCACTCGTTCCAGCTCAATGACTTCTTCCGGCTCTAAACTTAACGTCTTGCGGCTAATCTCTAACATGCGAATCAGTCATCACTATGAAAGATATTTCTTAATTTCTTCTACCGTGAGCACCTTACCCGCGGTCTTGGCGTCTCCATCTACCGCAAAACCCGGGGTGAGCATCACGCCATAGTTTGTAATTTCCTTAATGTCGGTCACTTTTTCGATTTGGCACTCAATGCCCAGTTCTTTGACCGCTTGATCGGCATTTTTAGCCAACTTTTCACACTTTGCGCAGCCAGCGCCTAAGATTTGAATCTTTTTCATGTCTGTTTCTCCTTTTTCATGATGTCCGCTCAAAAATATTCGCTTACGAAGTAACCGTCTTTTGTAGATTACGTTTCTTGAAAAAATTGAGAGCGACTGCTAACAATACGAGAAATATTATTAGGTACAAGATAATTAATGCGAAACTTGTACCGTCAATCCAGATCCCATAAATCAATCCTGCCAGCGTGCTGAACAGCGCCACCCAGGCAACATACACCCACGCCCTTAGGCGGCCAATGATGGAAGCGGTTATCAGGATGCTTTGTAAGCTCAACTCGGGATCTGCCATCAGGTATGCCAGCAACGGGCCGCGATGCATCCCCAGGCTGAGAAACATCTTGGCAATGGGCACTTCCACCAAGGTGGGGAAGTACATAAACACGCCAAAGACAACCCCGACAAAATTTCCCAAGAAAGTGTTTTGACCGGCCAGAGATTCGATCCACTCAGGCTGGATGAGCTTCCGAATAACACCTACGGCAAAAACGCCCACCACGAGGAGAGGGAAGATTTTTTTGACGAAAAACCATGATTCGCTCAGCCATCCCTGGATGTCGTCAGCTTTCAGACTGAAGCGGCCGACAAGGCCCAAGACAATAATGGCTAACGCTACCCCCAAAAATTTTCCGGTGAATTGGATTGTTAATCCATCAGGGTGAGGCGTTATTTTAACAGCGGCTGTGAGTAACGTAAGCGCCACCAACCCCAGCGACATCCAAGTCCAGCGATTGAACCCCTCCAGAATGTTTTCCAAGCCGAACCACGAGGAGATCCCAATGGATACAAGCAGAAGGATCAAAATGACCCCTTGAACGCTGACCCCTTCTTCGCCTTTGGCCGCGTCAAAAGGCACCACATAATCAAGCAAAGCCTGGAAGCGATCCAGTCCGGCGATCGGCGCTGTTATTTGAGCATAGGTATCGGTCAGCAAACTGACTTTGAGAGTGCCCGAAATCAACAGGGCTACCAGCAACAGAAGGAATACCAATCCGGCGCGGGGCATACGTCCTTGCTGGCCGGCAAACATTGAATCAATTCCTTGGTCGTGCTCAATGTCTTCGCGACTAAAGATGAGCGCCATAATCAAACCGATGCTGATGCCGAACGTCAGTGAAAGCAGAAACCGGGCTATCGCTAAATCCGAACCAAGCAATGCTCCGGTATAAATCAGCGCCAGAATGTTGGCGGCAGGCGCAAAAAATAAGAAGGTGATTGCCGGGCCAATGCCCGCGCCTTTTTTGTAAATGCCGGCAAAGATCGGCACGATGGTGCAGGAACAGACCGCGAGCAAAGACCCGGCAGCGGCAGATGCGGGGTATGAAAGGTATTTAGGCGTGTTTCGCCCTAAAAAACGGCTCACGGTTTCTTTGGGTATTAATGCCACCATAGCGCCGGCGATAAAAAAAGCCGGCACTAAGCACAACAAGACGTGGGCTGCTAAATATGACGCCAAGCTTCCCAAACCACCCTGAAGCAACTTAACAATAGGCGCAGTTACATCCATTTTTCGATCTCCAAATCAATTTTTACTCTCAGCGGTTGACTATCAAAAAAGGTTCACGTGCTTTGGGAAAAAGTGTTTCTTCATGAACCATCAAGCGCTCGAACCCTTTGGCCTATGATTTTATTTTGGGCACCCGCAATCCACATTGCCGGCGACAATTTCTCTCCATTCGCCGATCACGTCATGGGTCCAGCAGTCATCAGCACCGGCAGCTTCCCGCATCACTAAAGCAAAAATATAGGCAAGCTCTTTGACGGTGGCGCCCGCTTCCAACGCGCCTTTAAAATGCTTCAGCACACATGGTTTAGAGCGCGCTTTGATGGAAACGGCAAAGCAGATGAACTGATAAGTTTTTTCATCAATCATGCGCTTATTTCTATAGAGCTCATCCATCTCGTCAAACATTTTGGTAAATTCAGGAAAAAACTCTTCCAGCATTCTCATGGCTAATACCTCCAATTAGTGAATAGTGTTAGTGATTAGTGTGTGTTACAGGTAATGTGGCACAAATTATCGCCCCATGTTTTTGTTAATGACATCACCCCTTTCTCCAAAAAAATCACAATAATGAAATTGATAGTCCTTAAGACGCTCGACCACCAGTAACTCCGATGACGGCGTCGTTAGTATTTTTTTACTTAAATTGTTTTGCATGGTTTCAACAGCATCAATATCCTTGGCCTCAACGTGCCTTCCTTCAGCGCGCAACTGCCGGATTTTAGCTTCAACACTTTTTAATTCTTCTGGAAAAACCCCGGGTTTCAAATGCACCAAATAAGCTTCGCTGGTTGAAATCATCTGAATAATAAAGCCATCACCCACTGCATTATCTATGCGCAGGGTCTGGAAGTTTATCCGGGATCCGGTCATAAATGCAATTGCATCAACCCAACAAGGTCCATTTTTGGAAACTGCCCTTAGATCCGTCCGGTCCACAACCCCTTCAGGAAAAAGCCGTGCTAAAACCTCCTTAATTTGGACAAAGGAAATTACCAGTCCGTCGCAGAGGTGTCCGTGTATACGAGTTAAATCTTTAAGTCCGATTGTTTTGGTTTTCAGGGAGTATCGGCCCAAGGAACTTTCCGTATCGCGAACAACAATGTGGTTGTTATACGGAGCATTGGCGACCCAGGAAGGATAAAACCAATCGGCGGTGTTATCACTATTACCTTCAGTGCCTTGGGCATAAACAAAATTCACCCAACCTAAAAAGATGAATAATAAAACCATCAATACTTTAAATTCAATTTTTCTTCGCAGTGTCATTTTTTACTTCCTGGTGCACCACAAATTTTTTTTCACTCAGCCGCAGTGCCTTTTTAAGTTTCTTTTTATCTTCCTGAACGAGCTTGTTATCATTTGCCATTTGAGAAAATGATTGGAGAATCCTTTTAATATCCTCATTATCGGTTCCATTGCATAAAAAATAATGCACCCATTTTCCTTCCCGGCGGTCATCAACAAATCCGGCATTTTTAAGCACACTCATATGTCGTGAGATTCTCGGTTGGGACATATCGAGCACCTGCATCAGCTCACACACGCAGAGTTCCCGCTCCTGTAATAGCTTGATCACCCGCAAACGGGTATCATCAGATAACGCTTTAAAAATAATAGCAATTTCTTTCATAGGCTGCCTTTCATAAATAAACATATAAAGATACATTTATATATTATCTCCAAAAATAAAACGTGTCAAGCGAAAAACCCAAAAAAAAATTTTTAAAAACAAACAAGTTATTGTCATCCCCACCTTGATCAAGCCTGCCCCGTCCTCGATACAGGCGGAACCCTTTCCCTCTGTCATTCCGGACATGATCCGGAATACAGAAAAAATTTGCCCATCTTTATTGGTTGCCACCCCTTATCCAACCTTGACAAATACCCTTAATGTGGATAATTTCGAATGACTAATTATTTATAAACAGGCTTACCTTACACCTTTCATGAACCGGATACTTTTTTACCCTGACAAACCCAGCCTGATAGCACCAATTAATGAGGAGATTTTTATGAAACCGCGAGGCCCATTAATGATTGAACACCGACTCATTGAGAAAATGTTCGGTCTGTCTCAAAAAGAAGTTTTAAAGATGAAAAATGACGAAATAGTAGATCCGCTTTTCGTTGATACTATTGTGGATTTTATCCGAACCTATGCTGACCGAACTCATCACGGAAAGGAAGAAGATATCTTATTTGTAAAACTTAAAACAAAAGATTTAAACGAAAAAGATAACACGATGATGAATGACTTAATTAACGAACACCGATATGCCCGATCCTTAGTCGGAGATTTGCTTGATGCCAAGAGCAAGTATATCAGCGGAGACAAATCCTGTTTGCCGGTTATTATCGAAAAATTGGAAACTCTGATTAATTTTTACCCCGGACATATCAGAAAAGAAGACATTGAATTTTTCCCGAATACTGAACTATATTTCACCAAAGAAGAATTGGATACTATGCTTTTGGATTTTTGGGAATTTGACAGAAAAATGATCCACGAAAAATATTATAAATTATTTGAGATATTATCCAAACAATATCTATGAATTAGATGATTATTTATCCTCATTAGTTCCTTTCCACTATCCAAACCGGAACTTGACAAATTCCTTTTTTTTGTATTAAATTTAGTTTAACTTGATAATTCCCTGTAGCTTGCTACAGGGTTATCACACGTCATTCCCACGAAGAGGCTGTGTCGTAATACAAGATAGGTGGGGTAGCCGCAACCTTTAGGCTGCGTAACATATTGAAATCACATGTCCGAGTAGTAGGGGCGACCGGCCGGTCGCCCCTACTAGTGCCAAAATATGAATTGCGACACAGTCTCGAAAGTGGGAATCCAGAGGGTGGGCATCAGGAGCTAATAAAAAAGTGCTTAGTCGCTTTGCCTTACTTTCTGGATTCCGCATCAAGTGCGGAATGACAGAATTTAAATTTTTTGATACCCCGCTGCTTGCGGCGGGGTAGTTTAATTTTTGATCACGGGAAAACTCGCCTTATCACACATATAATGGAATTACTCTATGGACAGGATACGAGTTTTCCATAATGAATTGATTATCATAAAGCTTGTCTATCGTTACCGCACTATCATGGTAAATAATCTAAAGAAAAATGTCATAAGACTTTTGGGGTGGAGCATGAAAATTGGGGAAAAAGTTTTTATAGGCCTGTGACTATCTGGCACAGTCGTCTATCCCCTCGTATTGGTGATATAAACAACATTATCACCAATCAAGGGGTTTTACAAAATGCTAATTTTCAAGGAGTCAATTCGGATGAGCGATTTATATGACTTACTGCTCCAGCAAATTCAGGAGATCGTCTACGCCGTAAAGATAAACGGTGATCACCTGCTTGGCTCAGTTCAGTTTTTCAGCAACCGAACCGGGCCTATGCTTGGCTTCGATCCCCAGGAATTTATGGACAATCCGAATCTCTGGTTTTCCATCATTCATCCCGACGATTTGGATAATGTAAAAATGACAACCCACTCGATGCTCGAAACCGGTAAACCAGTTACCCGAACCTACCGCATCCGCCACAAAACAACGAGCGAGTATTTTTGGATCGAAGACAAGGCATCACCACAATGTGACGATACCGGAAATATTGTCGGCTACATCGGCGCGGCGCAGGATATTACCGACCGAAAACAGGCGGAATACGCGCTCCAGGCCTCTGAAGTCCGCTACCGGCGGCTTTTTGAAACCGCTCAGGACGGCATTTTGATCCTTGATGCCGAGACCGGACAAATTACTGACGTCAATCCGTTCTTAGTCGAGATGCTGGGGTTCTCTCACGAAACGTTTCTCGGCAAAAAGCTCTGGGAGATCGGTTTATTTAGGGACGTGGCGGCCTCCCAAAAGGGGTTTACCAAACTTCAAAAGCACGGCTATATCCGGTACGAGGATTTGCCCCTGGAAACGCACGACGGACGCAAGATTCAGGTGGAGTTTGTCAGCAATGTGTATGAGGTGAACCATTCCAAAGTAATTCAGTGCAACATCCGCGATATCACCAAGCGTAAATGGGCGGAATATGCGCTCCAGGCCTCTGAAGTCCGCTACCGGCGACTCTTTGAATCCGCTCGCGACGGCATTTTGATTCTTGATGCCGAGACCGGACAAATTACTGACGTCAATCCGTTCTTAGTCGAGATGCTGGGTTTGTCGCGTGAAACTCTTTTAGGCAAAAAACTCTGGGAGATCGTTTCATTTAAAGACGGGGCAGCTACCAAAGCGGCGTTTGGCACCCTTCAAGAGCAAGGCTATATCCGATACGAGGATTTACCCTTGAAAACGATAGACGGCCGAAAAATACAGGTGGAGTTTGTGAGTAATGTGTATGAGGTTAATCAATCCAAAGTGATTCAGTGCAACATCCGCGATATCACCGATCGTAAACAAGCGGAGGCGGAGCGAGAAAAACTGATCCACGAGCTTGAAGCTGCCCTTGCAAAAGTAAAGACACTAAGTGGTATGCTGCCTATTTGTGCTTCGTGCAAGAGGATCCGAAATGATGAAGGATATTGGAGTCAAATCGAAGCGTATATTTCTCAACATTCCACGGTAAGTTTTAGCCACGGCCTCTGCCCTGAATGCGCCCATAAACTTTATCCTGACATTTTCAAAAATGGAGACAAGGATTTTTCAACAAAAACCTGAATTTTTTGGAGGTGGAGCAAAACATCCTGTCCATAACTCCTCTATGCAAAAAAAACGGCATCTTTTTTATAATATCTCTTACTATCCTTCCAATTTTCCCAGCCATCCCTCAATCTCCTCTGCCTCGTAGACTTCCTGTTGAACGGAAAGATCAAGGTTGATAAGCAAGCCGGCATGTTTTTTGGTTTCGGTATCTTTTTGTAAATCGAGATGGCGCTCCCGTGATGATCGAACATCTTCGAGGGCTTTTTTAAGGGCCAGGCCAATAGATGCGCTCAGGTCAATTTTATTTGCCTTAAACTTTGGGTTAATGCCGTTTTCAGCAACCGGCTCGGCAACGTGGGCAAGCTGTTTCATCTTGGTAAAGGCAAAATCCATGATCTCCCATCCCAGCATCTCTTCTTTCTGAAACACCCAGGACGTGCGGATATGCTGAAGCATCTCAGTATATTTTGCGGCCACGATTCCCTGCACCTTATCCACAAACGCGGCAGGTAATTCATTTTCTCCGCCTGGTTTCCCCGCAGCCATGTCGGGCTTGAGCCTATCATGCACCCGCTGAAACTTTTTGGCGTGAATCGCTGATTCCCACGCTTCCCGGTGAAGAACCCGCTTGATGTGCGGATCATCAACCTTGTCAGCTTCGCTGTGGTAATGCGGAATCAATTTTAGTTCATACTCAACATACGATTTAAAAATCGTAGCCCGGCTGGTGGGGTCAAAGGGATAGGGGGCGGGAGTAAGGTTCGGTTCACCGCCCAATTTACCGATGATCATCCCCAGCCAGTGCATATGCCACATTTCTTCACGGGCCCGGGAAAGCAGGCCGGCGCCAATCGGGGTATCCTCCCCTTCCAAATAACCATGCACCAGATAGCGGATAATAGCCGCGTGCTCATCAGTCAGGTCACGATTGACCATTGCAATTAATTCCTGTTTGTTCATAATTTTCTCCTAATTTTTAAAATTAAGAAACAATCTGGTTCGGTTTTTTGTAACCCATGAAATCATTGGCGATGAAATTTATCCTAAGTTTATTATACCAAAAAATGTTGTCTGATATGACTCTTAAAAAATTATTTTTTAACCACAAAAGCTCAGCTAAATAAATTAATAAATAACTTTAATTATAGCTTTTATATTGCTGTTTTTTTTAATTATTTTAAACTGAAAAAAAATGAAGGGAATAGCAAAAAAAAGCGTATTGTTAAGGCGCTCCCAAACAAAGACAACTGATGAAGAGAGGTTTATAATTAAGCAAAAAATAGCAAGGCATCTCGCCGGTTTGGACAAGATGCCTTAAATAATCGAGATAGAAAAAAAATTAAGCTTTTGCTACATTTTTGGCTACTGGTCCCCGGTCGTTTTCTTCCACATCAAAGGTAACCCGGTCACCTTCGGCGAGGGTTTTAAATCCCTCCATTGTGATAGAAGAAAAGTGAACAAATAAGTCCCTCCCATCTTCATGTTCAATAAAACCGTAGCCCTTTTTATCACTAAACCATTTAACGACTCCTTGTGCCAAAGCGTTAACCTCCTTAAAAAAATTAATTAATACAGTAGGTCGCCACTCTAACAAAGGAATCTTTCCTTCCGAGCGAAACCGACCTGCATATAACTAATTTTCTTCTATAAGCTATTATAAAGTAAAATGTCAAGTAAAATAATACGTCACCTTCCCATGCACCTAAAGGTAAAAAACATTAGCTTTTCCTTGTGTTACTTGAGTATTTTTTCTTATTTTACCTTCCAAAACCCCATGAGACCGAGGCGAAAGCTTTTAATATTCCGTTGGCGTCAAAATGAGGTTCTGACCTTCAAAAAAAACTTTTTTAAAGTGTTTCACCGCTTACCTAATGGTGGTGATGGAGATTCCTGTTTCGTTTGCCCGATAGTTTTTTTCTTCCATATTCCTCCTTCACTGAAACACTGCCAGCCCCAGCGGAGCCACCTTAAAAGCGAGTAGGCAAGCCAAAGCGCCCACAATAGCATCAAGATTCGAAACACAAAAAGCGGGAGAGAAAGAACCCAAGGCTGGGGCATCATTGCTCCAATCCGGTCTTGAGTCCAATGCAGGTAAAAGTTGGAAGAACCATTCCCTGCAACCTGCATATTCGGTATCCCCAAAAGGCCAGCCTCTACTGCCTGATAAAGGCAGATGAGCGAAACCACCGTCCACATCACCAGGCAAAGCTGAGTAAAATTAAAAGAAAACCGACCCGCAGGGAGCGGGTTGTTTCTGCGTACCCCGAACGCGAGCAACCACCCCACAATAATTATTACCATGAGAGGTGTAACTTGGGTTAACCCCAGCCCCAATAGAATCCAATGATAGGTTTTAAGTGGGGTTAAGGTAGTTTTCCCTAATCCGATCGCGCCAAGAATAATAACGAATAAATAACTCCAGAAAAGAACTGCCGGCCCTAACCGAGGACCTCCGGCGAAAAGAATCCACCGGTTGTGAGGCAGGTTAAAAACAATATCCGCGTTCACCGCCTGGGGGCCGACGCTGATTAACGGAGATTTAATAAGGCGTTCCGACGATGATAATTGATGCCATTTAAGACCGATGCTTTGAAGGCCAGGATCAAGGGGAACAATAATTTCCTTGCCTTCTCTTTTTATTGGCTGAGTCTTATTGTTTATGGTGACCTCCATTATTTCCGCGTTTTCAGGTACGCTTACCCGGTGCTCGCCCCCTTTGCTGGTCCGAGCTTTAAAAGAAAGATCGCCATTAGTGTAACGCTCTCCCGGAGTGAGGTTGAGGTTTGCTTCCTCGATCGTTAATATTTGTCCGGGAATTGCCTGAGGACGACTCAGGGTGATGGTTACCTTTTCTCCCGGCCAGGGCTGCCACTGAGGCATCCAATAATTGGCTTGGTCCTGATGAAGAATAACCGCGATCCCCGATAAATCGCAGTGCCAGATCGGACTGGCATCCAGTATCCACGTCTCTGTCCAGGGAACTCCCTGGGGCGCCTGCAAAGTAATCATTGGGGTTTCTTTTAGGGTTGAGGTCCACGTAATCTCCGTTTTGTCTGCCGGCATCGTTATGAGCGCCTTTCCTTTTTCCACCTGAATTCCGGGCGTGGTAACCGACTCATCGACGATAAGCGGAACGGAAACCATAGCCGGAGCATCCGGAGGGGTTATCCGTCTGAGCGAGTTTCTTACCTGCCAGTTCAATCCCAGAGTTAAAACCCGTTCGAGCTGGAAAAAAGGAGAAATTTTAGCTTCCAGTTTAGCCGTACTATCGGGAGTATTTTTCTCTTCTCGAATCAACTGGAGGGATGATTCCACGTGCCCGTCTTTCTGGAGTCCCTGGATGGTCCAGCCATCTAACTCAACCTCGACCTTGCGAGGTTTAAGCGGAAGCGGCACTTGAAATGTTTTTTCCGCCGGTGTTTTTCCGTACAAAATTACCTTATGGACGCCTTGCGGCACAAGGACCCATAAACCGCCTGCAGGGTCTTTCATCAGTCCCTGGGCCGGATTTCCATCAATCAGCACTTCAGCCGGCATCCAGGATTTCAAAGCCCCGGGTATTGGCACAGCAGTCTCAACACCTGCGTTAACATTGAAAACAATCCGCAAGCTATCTTTGGCCGCGACCAGAAGCATCCGCGGACTGTCGGCGCAATTGGGCAGACAGTCCGGCTTTTCCAAGAGCCGTTCCTGAAGTCTTTGAAGAAGTTCAGGATAGGGATATCCCGGGTCTTGTTGCGCCATAGTAGTGCTTGAGGCCAACGCTAACGCCACAAATAAAGCCGAAGCTGCTATTTTATGATTAAAAGGCAATTTCCAGGTTCGAACATTAAGGAGAAAAAAGATTAAAAAAACCAAGAACCCAACCCTTAAAAAAGAGAGAATAAGGTTGGTAAAAGGGGAAAGTAAAAAAAGTCGGATTTCCTGCTCCTTGGAAACCGGCCCGGTCCAGCTCAAGGGAACAGAACGCCATTTCCAGCTGGGAAGGCCAGGCCCCGTCTGATTAAGAGCGTGAGGGTCCCGGGTTAAGGCGGTTAGGTTTTGATATTGGTTGCCACTTTTCATTTTTTCTTGACGATGTTCTTTGTCAATCTTGGCGAGCGGGGCGGGCATTGATTCATCAAAAGCCCGCATTGTTCGTGGGGCTTCCTGTTCTGCAACTGATTGTTCCGCAACGTGCGGTGCCATCGCCTTCTTAGGTGCTCCTCGATAACTCCCAAAGGCTGACGGATAAATTTCTTCTAATTGAGGGTAAATTGCCCACCTAACCTGCTCTACGATGAAGGGTATCGCGAGAATAAGGAGAAAAATAATTGAGGCCATGCGCCAGAGGTTAACCACTATTTTTGCCCAACCATCGGGAAGAAACCTGAGAAGCGCTAAAGCAGCCAGCAGATTAAGCCAGACCAGCTGAGGCGCTCCGGGTTCATGATAGGTAAGCCCGACCGCAAAGAGCGCAAGCAATCCCCATTTCCAGTTCCATAGTTTATAAACCGCCAGACTG
>DATEXU010000150.1:0-5427 GCA_035256645.1 Thermodesulfobacteriota bacterium
TATTCTGATTCGCTCAGAACCATGCCGGCCACGAAAGCCCCAAAAGCAAAGGAAAGGCCAAAAAGGTATGTGGCATACCCTACTCCCAGGCCAGTGGCGGTAACGGCTAAGAGGAAAAGTTCGCGCGAGTTCCCTTTTGCAATATAGGCCAGCATGCGCGGGATAATCCGCGTGCCAAATAAAACTATTAAGACGAGGAAGCACGCCGACTTCAAAACAGCCAACCCCAGGAGAGGCAGGCCTACTTCCGGGTTCTGGAGCTGGGGTAAGATAATCATGAAGGGCACGACCGCCAAATCTTGAACAATCAACATCCCGATCATTACCCGGCTGGAAAGCGTACCGAGCAATCCTCTATTCATCAAGGTTTTCAACATGACCATCGTGCTGGATAGAGAGATCAATGCTCCTACCCACAGTGAAGGTAGCCATTCCCAGCCGAACAACCGGCCAATGGCAAAGCCGTAACCCATGGTCAGGAGAATTTGTATGGGGGTACCAATGAGGGCAACCTTCTTTACCGGCTTCAACTCTTTGAGCGAAAACTCAAGCCCCAAACCAAACAGCAAAAGAGCGACCCCAATTTCCGCTAACCGTTCGATGTCGTGAATTTCCGTAACCGTGACTCCGCCGGTATATGGCCCGACCAACACCCCTGCCAGAATGTAACCCAATATGAGGGGTTGCTTAAGGCGCTGAGCAATCGCGCCTCCAATGAGAGCAGCGACTACTATAATGGCGATATCAGCCGCTATTCCCATAGAGTACTTGTCCTATTCCGGAAATCTTTTTGCCATGAATGTATTGCTCTTGATAATAAAATCTCAGACAGTCGTGTGTAAAACAAAAGCATATGTCGGTCTTCCGTTTTTTGATCGGTCTTTATTATTCTCAGGACAATATATCGTGCCTTTACAATTAATGCATGTCTTTAGGAAGCCTCTTTATTCAATTGAGTACAAGAAGACTTTTGTCTCCTCCTAAGATTGTTTTTTTCTATTGTCCTATAAGTACGTTAACTTTATACCAATACACGATGTTTTGTCAACCGCCTTATACCAAGTCGCCTTCATTTGCATATCTTTGTTGTCTCCTCGTCATACTCCTCGACGTCGATTCCTCGTCGTCGCCTCGATCTGCTTTTGAATGCAACTTGGTATTAATCTACGACTTTCTTACTTAACTATCAAAGATTTCAATGGATTGAATTTTGATAGTATTTTGTATTCGATGAAGTTTAGATCTTCCCAAAAGGTGATTTATTTTCCTTCGAGGTATTTTTTGAGGAACCGGGCGGTGTAGGAGGTATGAGTATGCTTTAGAATTTCCTGGGGAGAGCCGGTAGCTACGACGTATCCGCCCTGGTCTCCTCCTTCCGGTCCGAGGTCAATGATATAGTCGGCGGCCCGGATAATGTCGAGGTTATGTTCGATAATGGCTACCGTATTTCCTTTATCCACCAGTCCGTGGAGTACGCTTAAAAGTTTTTCAATGTCCGCGAAGTGAAGACCGGTGGTGGGTTCATCGAGGATATACAATGTCTTTCCCTGCGCGGGGCGGGAGAATTCATAAGCGAGTTTAATCCGCTGGGCTTCTCCGCCGGAAAGGGTGGGGCTGGGCTGACCCAGGGTGAGGTAGTCAAGGCCCATTTCGGTAATGATCTTTAAAGGCCTGGCGATGGCGGGAATTGCAGAAAAGAAATCCGCGGCTTCTTTCATGGTCAGGTTGAGCACTTCGGAAATTGTCTTGCCTTTGTAGTTAATGTGTAATGTCTCGTCATTAAACCGCGTTCCCCCGCAGACCTCACAGTCCACATACACATCCGGGAGAAAGCTCATCTCGATCCTCTTTTTCCCCTGACCGGCGCAGGCTTCGCACCGTCCTCCTTTCACATTGAAGGAAAACCGTCCGGGATTATATCCCCGCATCCGGGCATCAGGGATAAGGGAAAAGAGTCTCCGGATATCATCATAGAAGCCCACATAGGTTGCGGGAGTTGAGCGGGGAGTACGGCCGATGGGTGAGTGGTCAACATCAAGCACCCGGTCAAGATGTTCCCACCCGGATAAAGCGGAGCAAGCCGGGTTGTTTTCTTTTACGCCCAGAAGGTGATTTTTAACACCCCCTACGATGACTCCTTTTAAGAGCGTTGACTTTCCTGCTCCGGAGACACCGGTAACGCAGGTTAAGGTTCCGAGGGGAAGGGCGGTCTCGATATTTTTAAGGTTATGTTCTCGGGCGCCTTTAACCAGAAGCCATTTATCCGGCGAGCGCTTCCGCGAGGTAATAATTCTCCGGTTGTGATTTTTTAAGAATTGTCCGGTAATTGAGTGAGGAGTGTTTAAAAGTGTTGTGAGTGTTCCGGCGGCGATTACTTCACCTCCTTGAATTCCTCCTCCGGGGCCTAAGTCAATAATAAAATCACCGTTCCGGATGGTCTCTTCATCGTGTTCCACCACCACCAAACTATTGCCCAGGTTTTTTAACTCTTTCAAGGTTTGGACCAGCATCCGGTTATCGCGGGGGTGGAGGCCGATTGTCGGCTCATCCAGAATATAACAGGCCCCGCGCAGATTTGATCCGAGCTGAGCGGCTAAACGGATCCTTTGAGACTCACCTCCGGAGAGCGTATCTCCGCGCCGATTGAGGGTGAGATAGGGAAGGCCAACTTTGAGAAGAAAGGCAAGGCGGGTGTTAATCTCCCGGACAATGGTGGCGCCGATTGCCTGTTCCTGAGAAGAAAAGGAGATGGCGCGAAAAAATTTCTCCGCGTGAGCAACCGAAAGCGACGCCACATCCCAGATCCCCAAACCCTTTACCTTGACGGCCAGCGCATTAGCCTTAAGCCTTTTTCCTTTGCAGGCCGGGCACTCCGCTTCGTTAACGTCAGGCGGCATATCGGTTTCTTCGAGGAACTGATCATAAAAGAATTCTTGTGAGTAATGATCAGATTCGGTAATAAAACCCATTCCCGCACAGCGGGGGCAGGCGCCGTGTTTGCTGTTAAAGGAAAATAAGCGCGGGTCAAGCGGTTCAAAGCTCTGAAGACAGCGGGGGCAAAACAAGGTGTCGCTATACCGTTTTTGCGCGCCCTTAGCACTGACAGCAAAAAAAGTACCCTTTCCCTGCTGGAGGCTTTCTCGAATGATCTCATCCAAGGCAACTCTGCCCCTCGAAGAGATACCCTGCCGAGCGATGAGGAGGTCAACCGCATGCTCCTGGTAACGGCTTAAAGCCGGAGGCTTGCTAAGCTCAATGATTTTTCCATCAATGCGGGCGTGGGAATAACCCTTTTTCAGGGCCTGGGTGAAAATATCTTTATGGAACCCTTTTCTTCCGAAGACCTTGGGAGCAAAGAAAGAAACCTGTTCTCCCCGAAACGATTGCCGAACATCCCGCGCGATTTGTTCCACGCTCTGAAGCGTGATCGGCTGATCGCAAGAAGGGCAGTACTGGGTGCCGAGCTTGCTGTAGAGGAGGCGGAGGAAGTGGTAGATTTCCGTCAAGGTGGCAACGATTGATCTTTTTCCCTCCTGGTACATCCGTTGTTCGATTGCCACGGTGGGTGGAATTCCGGTGACTAAGTCAACATTGGGTTTATCCATGATCTTAAGGTACTGCCGGACATAAGGAGTAAGGTTTTCGAGGTAACGGCGCTGGCCTTCCGCGAACAGGATATCAAAAGCAAGCGTGGATTTGCCTGAGCCGCTCATTCCGGTGATGACCACCATTTTCCCCCGGGGGATGGTTACCTTGATGTTCTTGAGGTTGTGTTCCCGCGCGCCCATAACCCGGATTTCCTCGGCAGAAGGTTTGTTCTCTTTTTTAGCGACCGCACGAGGTTTTTTCTCGTGAAGCTTTGAGTCACCCGGTTTGAGAATGTCTTTCAGGAACTTTCCGGTCCACGACTGGGGACACGCGGCAACTTCTTCAGGAGTGCCCGCGGCCACGAGATAGCCTCCGGCCTCACCTCCTTCGGGTCCTAAGTCAATGATATGGTCAGCGCATTTAATGACCTCGAGGTTATGTTCCACAATAATGACTGAGTTTCCCTTTTCCACTAAACCCTGGAGGGTCGTGATGAGCTTGGCGATATCATCACAGTGAAGACCAATAGTCGGTTCATCGAAAATAAAAAGAATATTTTCTGCTTTCGGGGCGCTGATCTGTTTCGCCAATTTAAGCCGCTGGGCTTCTCCTCCCGAGAGGGTGTTGAGGGGCTGGCCCAGCCTGAGGTAACCCAAACCAACATCCGTGAGGACGCTTAAAGGAACAATAACCTTGGGCAGGTTTTTGAAAAACTCCCTTGCCTCATCCACCGTGAGGTTGAAAACCTCCGCGAGATTTTTTCCCTGGATAGTGATTTCCAGGATTTCCGGCTTGAACCTTTTTCCCTGACAGTCCGGGCAGGTGATGTAGATATCGGCTAAAAACTGCATTTCGGTTTTTTCGTACCCGGCTCCTTTACAGGTCTCGCATCTTCCGCCTTCGACATTAAAGGAAAACGATGAGCTCGTGTATCCCCGTTCCTGAGCGAGCGGGGTGCGGGCAAAAAGAGCGCGAATGGGATCAATTGCTTTGAGATAGGTCAGGGGGTTTGAGCGCGGGGTTCCGCTGATGGGCTTTTGGTTAACCAGCATGACCTCGCGAATCAGCTCAGCTCCCTTTATACCGGTAAACGCGCCCGGTTTTTCCTCAAACACACCTTTCTCCCGTTTTACGCCGCGGTAAAGGATCTCTTCAATCAGGGTGCTTTTTCCCGAACCCGAAACACCGGTTACGCACACCAACATTCCCAAAGGAATTTCGCAGTCGAGGTTCTTGAGGTTGTGCTCGCTTGCTCCGAAGATCTGGATCATGCTGGTTTTCCGGAGGCTTTTCCTTTTTTGGGGGAGAGGAATTTTGAGCGCTCCGGAGAGGTATTGCCCGGTAAGCGAGTTCTTAGCTCGTGTGATTTCTTTCGCTTTTCCGAAATAGACTAATGCTCCTCCCTTCTCGCCGGCGCCCGGTCCGAGGTCGAGGATGTAGTCACTGTTCTTGATGATTTCCGGATCATGCTCCACCACCAGCACAGTGTTCTTGTTTTTTTTAATCTGATGGAGGATATTCATTAAGCGAAGGTTGTCACGGGGGTGAAGTCCAATGCTCGGTTCATCGAGGATGTAAAGGGTATGGGCAAGTGACGATCCTAAGATAGTGGTGAGGTTCACCCGTTCCACTTCACCGCCCGAAAGGGTGCGAGACTGGCGGTCTAAGGAAAGATACCCAAGCCCGACATCAATCAGGTAAAGGAGGCGGTTCTTAATCTCCCGAAGGATGGTCTCACTGACCTTGTCATCTTTGGCCTGAAGGCGGGTAAAAAAATCATACGCTTGAGCAACACTCATCCGGTAAAGCTCGCCGATATTTTTTTCTTCCACCTTCCAG
>DATEXU010000151.1:0-6485 GCA_035256645.1 Thermodesulfobacteriota bacterium
TTCTTCTTTTCTTCAGTATTTTTACAACCGGAGAACTTTTCACACGGTGAGATGTTAAAATTGTATTGACGAGATAGAGATATTTTTTTAAAGTAAAACTTGATGGACTCGTAAAAGGTCGGAGATGTCAACCTGAGCCTAGTTTACCCCGAGCTTGTCGAGGGGAAGGGTGAACATAACTAATTGATATTACGTCATGCTTCGACAAGCTCAGCATGACAAAACCCGCGAATTTTTACTTTTTACGAACTCATCAAACTTTGAAAAGCCATTACCTGTCATTCAAAGCAACATACCCATTTTTCGTCTGGATTTATTTTAGATGCCTGAGGTTTTTTGTATGGTCAAAACTTTATCCGAGAAATTTATCGTTATTATTTTCTCGTTAATTGTGCTTGTAATAGGTTGTCCTGATAAATCCCAAGCCAAAGTCAATTCTAACGAGTTTATCTCTGCCAAGGCTGCTTTTTTAATGGATGCGGACACTGGGGCTATTCTTTACCAAAAGAATCCCGACCTCCGTTTGCCTCCTGCCAGCACCACCAAAGTCATGACCGCGATTATCGCTTTAGAAAATGACCAACTCGATTCAGTTGTCTGCGCCACCAAGAATGCAAGTCGAGTACAACCTTGCAAAGTTGAGGTTCGTCCAGGCGAACGGTGGCGAATGGAGGATCTTTTGCGCTGCACCCTGTTGAACTCAGCTAATGATGCCTGTGTCGTAATCGCTGAAGGAAGCGCCGGGTCAATTGCAAATTTTACTCGGCGAATGAACCTTAAGGCAAAAGAAGTCGGCGCCAACAACACTCACTTTAGCAATCCTCATGGTCTTGATCAAACGAATCATTATTCTACTGCCCGGGACCTTGTCTTGATCTTTAAATATGCAATGAATAATCCTACCTTTCGGGAAATAGTCCAAACCGAGTCAATGTCTATCCAAGGACCCAACCAGCGATCGATTTATCTAAGAAATCACAATAAGCTCCTGGGCAGGTACGCGGGAATGATCGGTGGTAAAACCGGCTACACCCGCCGTGCCAGTAAGTGTTTTGTGGGAGAGGCACAGCAGAACGGAAAAAATCTTTTGGTCTGTGTTTTAGGTTCTAAAAATCACTTTAAAGATGTCGTGACGCTGCTCGACTTTGGATTTAATGGAGGGGGAACAAACAAGGGGGATGGTGTTGTGAAAATCGCCCAACACCCAGAAATCTCAAAGGAAGAATCTTCCCTGGCGATCAGCTCACCCCAAGACAAAAAGGGGAGTTACGTCCTGCAGGTTGCATCGTTTTCCGACTCGGAAAAGGCGCTTGGCCTCAATCAGACGCTTTCTGATAATGGATACCCGTCATTTGTCGAAAAGACCTCTTTGAAAAATGGGGCCGTTCGCCATCGAGTCAAGGTTGGACTCTATCAAGATTTATCAAGCGCTCAGAAGACAAAAGAATGTATTTGGAAATATTTTGGACTTAATCCAATAATCCTCCACCAGGGAATCCGTTAGTTTCTTAAACAGCCCGATTAGGCAACACTCTAACAATACATGACTTCTTCCTTCATAATCACTTCTGACGCGCGCTGCTATCGCCGCTTCTTTTTTTCACAAAATTATGAGTAAACACCAAGAGGAAAAACCTGGTTTCCTAAAAAAAATTTTTGCTCTTTCTTTTTTGGCGTTGCCTTTTTTATTGGCACTCGTTTACGAATTAAAAACCAATGAGATAGAAGCCACGTTTTTTTCTTGGTATTCCCAAGACATGAAGTGGGAGGTTAATAAAGGGAAAAACAACCGTATTGTTTTTCCTCTGGACGGCCCTTATGACATCACCATGGGTTATTCCCGGTTGCCGGATTTTCAAAAACAACTTGAAGATACCGGCTATGCAATCTCCCGTCAGGCCCGACAATCACAGAAAATCCAATCCTTGTTGAGAAAGAGGATTGCGATCCCTTATGATAAAAAACTCGCTCCCGGCCTTCGCCTTAATGACAAAGATGGCTCGCAGATATACTACGTTAATCTCAACACCGAACAATTTTCTTCATTTCAGACAATACCTCCTTTGCTGGTAAAACTTCTGCTTCACCGGGAAAACCGGGAGCTTTTAAACTATAAGCGTCCTTTTTTAAACCCAGCGATTGAATGGGACCGGTTTGCGTTAGCCTTTTTAAACTATGTGGATGAAAAATTTTTCAGTTCGTCGGGCGGGATGGGCGGAAGCACACTGGCTACCCAGCTAATAAAATTCAGGCACTCCAGCAAAGGAACGACCAGCACTCCTGCGGATAAGCTTAAACAAATGGCAGGAGCAAGCATCTGGGCCTATCAGAAGAATCCTAATACTATTGAGGTGCGCCAGGAAATTGTCAAAGAGTACCTTAATGGAATGCCGTTGGGTGCGGCTCCGGGTTATGGGGAAATCAATGGCATTGGCAACGGGATGTGGGCCTGGTATGGTAAAACTACGAGCCAATTAATATCCGACCTAACCCTTCCGGAAACAAGTCATGATAAAATTTATCAAAAGGCAAAGACCTTAAAAGAGGCTTTTTCGTTAATTATTGCCACGCGCTATCCTTCCTTTTACATGCAAAATGACCCGGCGATCTTGGACAAAAAAGTTGCGAGCTATGTTTGCCTTTTAGAAAAAGATGGAATCATTAGTCCTGAATTAACAAAAGCCGCCCTTTCTATCCCTTTAACATTTAAACCCGGCGCGCCCTTTCCACCCCCCATTTCTTTGCTGCGTCGAAAAGGAATGAATGCTCTGCGGACAGACTTGCTTGATCTCTTGGGCATAAAAACCCTTTATGAACTGGATCGCTTAGACCTTACGGCTGATACAACCCTTGACTTCGAAACCCAGCAAAAAGTCAACACCATTTTAAACTCCCTTTATGACCCGGAGTTCTTAAGGGAACAAGGGTTTATATCTCCTTATATTTTAAACACCGGTGATCCAGGAAAAGTAATTTACAGCATCTCCCTTTTTGAAAGCCGGCCTGAGGGAAATTTTTTGCGGGTGCAATCCGATACACTCAATAGACCGCTCAATATTTCTACCGGTATAAAACTGGAGCTCGGCTCAACCGCCAAGCTTCGCACCCTGGCTACCTATCTCATGGCTATTGATCGCCTTGATGATTACTTTTCCACCCAAGACCCCTCCGCGCGAAAACCGCTTACGGACATGTTGTCAAAATGGGTAGCCGAGTATCGTCGCCTGCACCCCAAGGCAACGCGAGAAGAAGTGCTTAAGGCCAGCGTACAGAGAGAAATTTCTGCCGACCCTCATCGCGCCTTTTTCACTGGCGGTGGATTACATGTTTTTAAAAATTTCAAAAAGGACCAGGACGAGAAGACGTATACCATTGAGGAGGGGTTGTGCCAGTCGGTAAATTTAGTCTTTATCCGACTCATGAAAGAGGTGGTAAATTATTATATTGCCGAACTCGGCTATGACAAAAAAAAGCTCCTTGCCGATCCAAACGACCCTGAGCGAATACCGCTCTTGAAGGAAGCCGCAGCATCAGAGGGGGTTGAATTCCTCAAGAAATTTTATTGGATCTATCGGCCCAAAAGTTATGCTGAGTCTCTGGATCTGCTCCGCCAATCTCAAAAACATCCCCTGAGAAATTGGGTGCTCCTCTACTTAAAAGAAAATCCCAAAGCTACTTTTAACCAATTAGAAGCTCAAGCCAAGGCGCATTTCGGGGAAAATGCCTTAGACCTCACTTACCTTAATAAACTGTTTCGCGCTTATCGGGGAAAATCATTTAACTTCATGGACGAAGCGTATTTGCTCGGCAAACACCCTTTAGAGAACTGGCTCATCAGTTATTTTAAAGACCATCCTCAGGCATCCTGGAAGGAAGTGCTGGAAGCCGGCAAAAAAGCCCGGGAACTTTCTTCTTCCTGGCTTTTTAAATCTTCCTTCCAAACTGCTCAAAACTCAAGAATAAAGACCCTGCTGGAAAAAAAAGCCTTTGCGGAAATTCACCGTAACTGGAAGTCGTTAGGATACCCTTTCGAATCTCTCGTGCCTTCTCTGGCCACGACCATTGGAAGCTCAGCTGATCGGCCGGCGAGTTTGGCTGAGTTGATGGGTATCATCCTCAACGAAGGGATTTATAAGCCTTCTTTAAGTATCCAGAGTTTAGATTTTGCTCAAGACACCCCTTATGAAACTCACTTTACCAAATCCCTGGCCCCTGGGAAAAAAGTCATGCCCCCTGAGGTTGCCCGAGTTTTAAAAATGGCCGTAAAAAACGTCGTTAATAGGGGTACCGCCCAACGGATTAAAAATACTTTTATAAACCCAGACGGCACCCTCCTTGAAATCGGAGGAAAAACAGGAACCGGTGATAATCGGTTTGAGACTTTCCGGCGCACCACAGATGAAATAGAAGTCACAAGCTCAAAAATCATCTCCCGCACCAGCACCTTTGTTTTTTTTGTGAGCTATTATTTTGGGATAGTTACTGCTCATGTCGAAGGCCCCGAAGCTTCAGAATATGAATTCACCAGCGCCCTGGCAGTTCAGGTGCTCAAAACATTATGGCCGGCCTTAGAGCCGCTTTTTCAAGAGCATGCTCCATTCAAAAATTCTCCATGAAAGAAAAAGCCTAATGGCACGAACAGTTGTCCTTGACCAGGGTTATTGCACGGGGTGCGGCAGTTGTGCTGAGCTCTGCCCGGAAGTCTTTGCCATGGATGCATTAACCGAGAAGGCTTGGGTCATTCTTCCTGAAGGAGGAGACGAAAAGTGCATTGAAGAGGCAATGGCCATGTGTCCGGGTGACTGCATTTCATGGGAAAGGGGGGGATAAATCGAAAAGACCACCCCTGGGTTGCACAGATAGTGGAACTAAAGGATCCCGAAGGAAGGATGATCGAATTTTGGTCTAAAAAGGATTGAATAATCATCCGGCTTAGCTCATCACCATTGCCGAACAAAAGCTCTCTTCGTGCTTTCTATGCGTATTCACTTTTCCTTTTTGCGCAGCGTCACGCGGAGGATCTCGCCGGGACGCCAAAGACGCATGCGCGGCCCCCATGTGCCGGTGCCGCGGCAGACGATGGCCGTCATGCCATCCACCTCGTACCGCCCTTCCAGAAGCGGGTAGAAGAGGCGAACCAGATAGCCGAATGGCCATATCTGCCCGCCGTGGGTATGAGCACAGAGCATCAGCCCTACACCTGCGCGCGCCGCTCTTTCGGCCTGCCACGGCGTATGAGAAAGAAAAATGGTAACACCCGAAGGTCGTCCCGCGAGCGCCCGCGCGAGCGGATCACCTTCCTGACCGGTCCTGCGTCCAGCAGTGAGGTCATCCACGCCTGCTAAGACAAGACCGGGACGGACCTCTACCCAGCGGTTGCGCAGGAGCTGGATGCCATCCTCATACATTTCTTTCCCACGGCCGCCGTAAAACTCATGGTTGCCGAGGACGGCCCAGACGCCGAGCGGCGCTGATAAACCACGCAAAACCGGAAGCAGATTCCGTTGGGGTTCACCGTGTCCTTCGAAAATATCGCCGAGCAAAACGACAAGGTCGGGCCGCAGCGCCTGGACTTGATTGACCCGCGCTTCCAGCCATTGCGTACCGAGCAAAGAGCCAAGGTGCAGGTCGGACATGGCGACGATCATCGTGCCATCCATTTTATCAGGAAGATCGGAAAGGCGCACCTCATAGTTTTGCACCACCGGCGGCCTCGCGCCCTGGATAAGCGCAAGCACAGAAAGCACTCCGCTGACGATTAACGCCCAGCTTCGCAGCGAAGGCGCTATCCGGGGAAAAACCAAACCGAACCCGGTAATGATGTCAATCGCGAGAAAAGAGACGAAGGCCAGGAATAAAATGCCCAGCCAGTTCATGCCGAGCAACTCCAGTGTTGTAGCTAATACTCCTGTGCAATCGTGTCCAAAGAAAAGGGCGAAGAAAAAGGCCGCCCAGAGGACCACGCCCGCCCCAACAAGGAACTTTTTAGAAATGTGGCGATCCACAAACGGCACTGAGGCAATACGCGAGAAGACATAAACGTGCACTAAGGTGACGACAGCAATAAGAATAGTTCTGAACACAAGCCCTCCTGTGTGAGCCTCCGGCATTCCCCCGAGTCAAGAGATTCTACTCGATTCCCGGCGATGCCGGAACATCTCATTTTACTTGTCATGAAATAAAAAACTCATATCACACTCAACTACTACGTAAGGCGCTATTTTAAACAATGGTCCCTTACCTTATGAGGTGCTTCTGATAGATCTCTCCTCACCTTGTCAGAGGTCTTTCTCAATCTGATTGTTCGCAGCATCGGCTGACTGCTCCCCTGCCGAAAACTCATCAATGACTCGACCTTAGACTGGGCAAAATCAACATTAATAAGTGTCACCTTTTCTTTGCTCTTAATCACCTCAAAACCGAACCCCCGGACATCACCACGGATTTCTCGACCTGCAGGCATAGGAAGCGTTATGCTCGGGGGG
>DATEXU010000152.1:0-4654 GCA_035256645.1 Thermodesulfobacteriota bacterium
CATTGATTATGCTGGTTGTTGCCCTTTTGGTCAACAATATCCCCAAAAGTCGCCGGTATCCGGAATTCTGGTTTTGAAATGATCGAATATTTTCTCCGCCCATGTGAAAAATAAAATCTTTCTCAGAAATCACACCAAGCACCTTTCTTTCAGTATCCACTACCGGAACACCTGAAATATTTTGAGCTGCCATGATTTGCGCCACTTCCATCAAGGGAGTGTCCCTTGAAACAAAGACGACTTCTCGGGTCATGACATCGGATGCCTTAACGGCCTGAGTAAGGCGTAAAACAGCGCGTCGAAAGGCTACGCCATACAGTAATTTGAAATCACTTGGTGTGATATCCAGGTAACCCTCGACCTCTTTCATGGCCTCATACACATCGTCATCAGAGATATCCAACGGCGGAGCAAGTTTTGTTTGCCCTTTTTTTGGGTTTTCATTCATCTTAGAAATCCTCCGATCTCGGGTTGATGAAGCGTCTTACATTAGAGCGCCATCAGACACTCTCGCAGGTCATCAAGGGATGATTTCAAAAACAATATCATAAGAAGCATAACTCAAAACCATTTTTTTCTAAAAGGAAATATTGCTTTTATTTTTCTATTGTTGGATGCATGTATGTTTGAGAATCAATCCCTTGCAGTCTCATCTGGAATTCATGTGCCGTCACAATGCTTCTCCAGTGCCCCGTGAAATACCTGATAAACATGAACATAAAACTGGATTCCGATGCCGACAGTTACAAGGAAAACAATTAATTGCACACCATTGCGTAATCTTAAAAACCCTGCCTCTCTCCGATTCCATTCCATAAACAATCGGCCGTGTTAATTATAAGTGCCCGGAAAGGTATCAGTCCTTGACTTAAGTCAAGGAAATAAAAACCCTTTAGGGGAAAATAATAATTAGGCAAAAGGTCTATTCTGCCGTCAAAACGCTTCAAAATTATTCTGAAAATTTTGTGCCATAGTTGAGAAGGAATACCGGGGAAAACCTAAAAAAAATCTTAATTAGTTGCAATAGGCTAATATTTTTAATAATATTATTATTTATTAGCTCCATCATCTCAGATTGAGCGCAGAGAAAAATTAACCGGGAAGTTTTTTAAGCCAGCCTTACTACTTGCCAAGGAGGAGAAAATGAACCTTAAGGTTAAACAGGCGATTATCGCTATCCTGTCTGTGGCCATCGTTGTAGTTCTTTCCTATGTTATTTATTCAGAAAAAGAGCACCGGTTGGAAGAAAAAAGGATTATTGTCAAATCCGACTCCGCGGGCTGTGTCCGGTGCCATGGGTATGAAGGCAAAGAAGGCGGCCCCGGCTGCGACCCAGGCATAGTAAAGCACTGGGAGGCGAGTTTTCACGCAGCCCAGGGAGTTGGCTGTATGGACTGCCACGGCCTGCCGCCCGCAGGACAAGGCAAAGATATTCTTAATCCACGGTATATGGTAAACACTACCTGGGATAAGACCTCAGGTCTTAAGAATGTTGAGCTTGTTTTGAAGGATGGGAAACCTATAGAGCGGGCGGATATCTGGCGCCACGAAGGGGCAGAGATCGTGACGGATGTCTCTCCCCGCACCTGCGCCCGCTGTCATGAAAAAGAAGCCAAGGAATTTTTAAATTCACGCCACTCCGGCGCTACCCAGTTCATCGGCTCTCTGGATAATTTTTTGGGACGTTTTGCCGAGGGGCCGGCTGCTGCCATTAATGGTTGCCAGCAGTGCCATGGGAGTATCCTTCGAGTCGCCACCGCTTCGGTGGATAACCACGCCCCCCTTTATGCTTCTGACACGTGGCCAAACACAGGAATAGGGCGAATCAATGCTGATGGGTCGTGGGGTGCTTGCTCAGCGTGCCATTCCCGACACGAATTCTCATCCGAAGTTGCGCGTCGCCCGGAAAACTGTGGAAAATGCCACATGGGCCCTGACCATCCTCAAGCCGAAGTCTATGCCGAATCCAAGCATGGGATTGCATTTCGAAAAAACGAACGGTTTATGAAGCTTGACCTTCCTGGTGGTAAATGGGTTCTGGGAAAAGACTATGCCCAGGCGCCCACCTGCTCTTCTTGCCACATGGGGCCGGTTGCTTCTCATGCCAATTATTCCAACCTTGAACTTACTCATGATGTCGGGTCCCGCATTTCCTGGACATTGAGGCCCAAAATTTCCATTCAGCCCAAGGGCATTGTGGCTCCTGATGGAACGGTTATTTTAAAACCAGCCATAGAACGAAGGGAGGATATGAAGAAAGTATGCTTTACCTGCCACGCGGATCAATGGGTGAATAACTTTTATACCCAGTTTGACCAGGCCATAAACCTCCACAACAATAAATACGCGATCCCTGCTTCCGCAATTTATGATTATCTGGGAAAAGAGGGTATCATTGATAACGTTCCCATGAATGAAGAAATTGACTACCTTTTCTTTGAAATTTGGCACCACGAGGGACGAAGAGCGCGGCACGGCGCCAGCATGATGGGGCCGGATTTTGTCCAGTGGCATGGATTTTACGAACTGAGTCGAAACTTCTATACTCATTTTCTCCCGTTAGCAATTGAGCTGGCAGAAAAGAAGGGGAAGGGAGAACAAGTAAAGAAGTTTATCTCAGAGACTCTTCATGGCCCGAACAATGAGGACTGGGAAAAATACCACCGCTGGACCGAGGGGCTTACCTCGGAGCAGATGGAGTCCCTGCTTAAATGGGAGCAAGAGACATATCAGTCCCGGAAATAATTGACGTATCGGAACCCTTTATTGTGAAAAATTTTTAAGGAACGCGCGGGAGAGAAGGGGAAATCAGTTCCGAAATTATGCTTTTTAGCTTCCGCACTTTTGATTAATTTTTTTGGAGGTTTAAGCGTGGAAGATGAGTTGATGGATAGGCGTCAAGCCCTCAATAAGTTATCAAGCATTACTCTTTCCTTTGTTGCTGGCTGCACCGCTGTTATTGGCGTAGGTTTTCTTTATCCCCTGCCCCGCAAGAGACCCCCGGCACAATTTATCTGCCTGGAATCAGAGATTCCGGCCGGGGAATTACTGGAAATCAAAGACCCCCAGGGACGAAAGGTTCTCCTCATCCGCAAGGTGGATGGAAGCCTTCTGTCCATCAGAACAGTGTGCACCCATTTGGGCTGCTCGGTCTTTTACCGGCCGGCAACGAACCAGTTTGAATGTCCTTGTCACCAGGGAGTTTTTGATGGCGAGGGAAAACCAATTTCCGGTCCTCCCCAGCGGCCTCTGGATCATTACCCAACTGAGGTAAGGGAAGGGAAAGTTTTTATCCAATTCGCTTAAGGGAGATGGCATGACAGAAGCGCGCGGAACCAGCAACAACCAAAAGAAGTGGCTTAAAGCCATTCCCATAGATATCCAAAGTCTCTATGAAAAAGTGGATGAGCCTCTGCCACACTCAGCCAAGCGCTGGTGGTGGTGCTGGGGTGGAATAGTCGGGTTGCTCTTCATGCTGGTCGCGGGCACCGGTCTTTTATTAGCCATGTATTACCGGGCTGAACCTGAAACGGCGTATACTTCGGTAAAGTATATCACTGAACAAGCCCGCTATGGGAGGTTCATCCGTTCAGTCCACCAGTGGGCCGCAAACTTTATGATCGTGTTTCTTTTCTTGCACCTGCTCAGAGTTTTTGTGACCGGAGCCTTTCGGGAATATCGCTGGGGCGCCTGGATGGTCGGGGTTTGTCTTTTGGGGATTGTTCTGGGAATGGGGGTTACCGGCTATTCTCTGGTTTATGAGCAGATTAGCTACTGGGCAATCACGGTTACCTCAAACATTATGGGGAGCGTTCCCTTTGTTGGATCGATGCTTAAGCACCTGTTTCTTGCCGGAGATGAGATTAATCAATCCACCTTAAGTCGTCTCTATGCTCTCCATGTTCAGATCCTTCCTGCTTTACTTATCCTTTTCAGTGTCGTGCATCTTTTTTTTGTGCGTCTCATCGGATTGTATCTGCCCGGGAATCAACATGACCGGGATGAAGAAAAAGCGTTAACAACCCAGAAAGGCCACTACCACTTTTACCCCGAGCACTTTAGCAGTGAGTTAACGGTATTCCTTTATTTAACGTTGATCATTTGTCTTTTGGCCATTGCCTTCCCTGCTACGATGGGGCCCCCCAGCGATCCCCTGGTTACCCCCGAACATATCAAACCCGAGTGGTACTTCCTGCCATTTTATCATTTGCTGAAAATGGTGCCCGGTTCAGTGGGGGTGGTTATTTTGGGAGTTTTCGGGATTATCTTTTTCTTATGGCCCGTTCTTGACCACTTTTTTTTCCAGAAAATTGATCAAAAAATTTTTAAGGGACACTTAGAAGGAAGTCTGGTAATCGGAGTTCTCATTATCGGGGTCTATCTGGCCTGGGCTTTTCTTGAGACCAAACTGTAGAGCAGGGGCTTTTAACCAAGGGCACTATCTTTCTAAAACCCATCTAATTTTTAGACGGCAAAAAAAACCGAAAGCACACTGCTTTTGGTTTTAAAAAATTAACCGGTTGTTATCAGTTGCTTTTTCGTTGACAATCCGCCTCAAATGCTTTATGAATTTTTTCAGCAGCACATTTTTAGGTTATCAGAATATAACCTTTAGAACAAAAAAAGAAGGAGACAAAAATGTTAAAGGAATTTA
>DATEXU010000153.1:0-3944 GCA_035256645.1 Thermodesulfobacteriota bacterium
GGGCCTGTCCTGAGTTTATCGAAGGGCTCACCATAACCGGTCACCCTGAGCTTGTCGAAGGGTGTTGTAACGTATGCGCAAATAATTAGTTCGTCATGTATAGATATCAAATATCTAACAGGGTAAAAAAGCACGGGGTAAAAAATTAAAAATTCTTATGCTTTTTCAAAGGGGGTAACTCCCGTTAGAAAATTTTCTAACGGGATAAATGCCCCGTGTGAAATCCTTCTAACGGGGTTTACTTTTCTCCCCTGGCAATAATATGAAAAATTAAAAAAATTATTTAATATCTAACCATGATGGTCTCGTAAAAAGTCAAAAACAACAGAAAATGTCATGCTTGTTTCAGCATCTCATGAGACCCTGAAACGATTTCAGGGTGACAGAGTGGGACTTTTTACGAGACCTTCAACCATGGCTATACCTTATTATGTTCTGACAACCGATCCGGGAAGTTAATTTTACTATAAAATTTAATTCCTTTAATAAGCAAATGCTTTTTCGAATAAATTAAATAAAAGCTTGCATTTTGACTTCTAATTATATATTATTTTAGACAATTTATCTAAAATTGATGTATACTTTAAACTAACATTTCACTTTTTAAAATTATTTCAGTAAGTTAATAAAACAGAGGACAACAAACACTAATTTCTACAAAAATTTTTTTTTACTACCCCAAGAGATTTATTAACAAATGGAGCAACCTAAATCAAAAAAAATTGGCGATCGACTGATTGAAAAGGGTTTGATCACCCCTGAACAATTAAAAATCGCTTTAGAAATTCAAAAAGCAACCACCCGGCTCTTGGGAGAGGTGCTGGTGGACATAGGGTTTGTCAATGAAAATGAACTTGCCTCAATCATATCGCGGGATATGGAGGCAATGCATATCCCGTCACTGGAAGGTTACCCTATTGATCATGAAGCGCTGAGTTTGATTCCCCAAAAACTGGCTCAAGAACTTAAGGTCATGCCTCTGGGTTTCTCTGACAATGAGCTTACCGTGGCGGTCATCAACCCCTTCGACATCATAACCGTTGATGAATTGAGGAGAGTGTCGAAAAAAAGTATCCGCACCATGGTTTCCTCGGAGACAGAAATCCTTAAGGCCATCGATTTCTGGTACGCCGAGAAACAAGACGTGCTGAAAGACCTTCTGGGTAGCGCCTTGGCTGCCGTAGAGCTGGGAGGTGCGGGAGCAGCAGTTGAGGAACCCCCTCTCATCAAGCTGGTCAACCATGTCCTCCTTATGGGGATGAAAGATGGCGCCACCGATATCCACTTAGAACCGGAAAAAAATGCGGTTTTGGTGAGGTATCGAATTGATGGAATTCTCCGGGTATGGAATGTTTTACCAAAGCGGCTTGAGCGGAGCATCATCTCACGTTTCAAAGTAATGGGGAATCTTGATATTTCAGAGAGCCGCCTTCCTCAGGACGGAAGAGCAGAATTCCATTATGGGGGCCGTCTTCTTGACCTCAGGGTATCGATCTTTCCCACCTCACAGGGAGAAAATGTTGTGATTCGTGTACTGGACCGAAGCCGGCTGGCCACCCGAATTGATGAATTGGGATTTGCCGAGGACACTTGCTTAACCTTAAGGCGGATTATCCAAAAACATCTGGGCATACTACTGGTCTCTGGCCCCACCGGATCAGGAAAAACTACCACCCTCTATGCTTCTCTCATGGAAATCAGTTCACCCAAAATCAATATCATGACCATTGAAGATCCGATTGAGTATGAGCTTCCTTTCATTCGGCAGTCCCAGATCAACACACGGGCAGGCTTCGGTTTTGCCACTGGCCTGCGTTCTATTCTCCGGCAGGACCCGGATGTGATCCTGGTAGGTGAAATCCGTGATAATGAAACCCTGGAAGTAGCCATGCACGCGGCGTTAACCGGCCATTTGGTATTATCAACCATTCACACCAATTCGGCGGTGGGTGTCATCCCAAGACTCATCCATCTTGGCGCTCCTGCGAATATTCTGGCATCCTCCATGATCGGAGCAATATCACAGCGCTTGGTGAGAAAAATCTGCCCTGAATGTGGGGAGCCCTATAAACCAATCCCCCAACAAGAAAAATTGATCCGCGAAAATTTAAAAAATCTCGTGGCATTGCCCCAGGAGCTGATCCTGCGAAAAAGAAAAGGATGCGAACGGTGCAAAGGCGAAGGATACGTGGGCCGACTTTCCATTGGTGAGGTTTTCGAGGTTGACCATGACCTCTTTACCCTCATCCTGAACAAAGCTTCTGAAGATGATATCTTTACTCATTTGCGTTCCAAAGGTTATCGCACCATGTATGAGGACGGGCTTTTAAAGGTTCTTAATGGAATAACCACCTTCGAAGAGTTGGCGAGGGTACTCTAAGATGACACTCTACCGCTATACTGCTTTGAATAAAGTCGGTCATCTGGTAAAGGGGGTTTTCGAGGCAGAAACTGAGCATACTCTGTACACGTCGTTAAAAGAAAGAGGGTTGTTATTACAAAAGGTTTTCGCAGAAAAAAAATCTTTTCTCAAAGCGAAAAAGGTTTCCCAGGAAGATTTGATCGAATTTTCCCAGCAGATGACCTATATCATCGGGTCAGGAATTCCTCTTATCCAGGGGATCAATGATATTCAAAAATCTTTGAAAGCGCTCACCTTTAAATCTACCTTAGAGGCGGTGTTGCATGACCTTTCCGCGGGTGATTCTCTTGCCCAGGCATTTGCTCGTTATCCTCAAACCTTCTCGCCTGCTTATGTAGCGGTAATCCATGCTGGAGAGTCTTCAGGAAACTTAGTCGAAGCTTTCCGTGATATAGGCAATTATCTTGAATGGGTCCTCAAATTAAAGCGGCAGGTTAAGCAGGCCATTACCTACCCGATCATTGTTATTGTCCTGGTGAGCATCGCCATGGCCATCTTTATCACCTATGTAATTCCCAAACTGGTAAAATTTATCCAAGAGTTAAACCGCCCGATTCCCTTACCAACTAAAATGCTTATTTATTTCAATCAGTTTACCCAACAATGGTGGCCTTTCATCCTGGTATTTTTGATCATTGTGATTATCTCCGGAGTAATTGGGATGCGGTTTGAAAGGTCACGCTTTTTATGGGATAAATATAAGATTAAAATTCCAAAAATAGGGACGCTTTTCAGAGACCTTGCTTTAGTCCGTTTTGTAAATTATCTCCGTATCCTTTATCGCGCTGGCATCCAGATTCATCAAACCTTTGCCATTCTCAGAGATGTGGTGGAAAACCGGTTTTACCAAGAAAAATTGGACCGCATGAGAGAATTGATCATGGGGGGAGAATCGTTAGCTGATTCTATGGAAAAGGTTGAAGGCTTTCCTCCTTTAATGGAAAGAAGTTTCCGGGTGGGTGAAAAGGCTGGCGCTTTAGAGGCAGCCCTTGCTCATTTAGGCTCATTCATGGACCGGCAAATAAACGAAAATGTCAAGAGACTCACCGCGCTTCTGGAACCATTATTAATCATGACCATCGGCTTAATTCTCATTTTCGTCATTCTCTCGGTTATCTATCCTATTTATGGAATCTTAGGTGAAATTGGATGAGGATCGGTAAAAAGAAAAAGTTTTTCCTTTACCTCAAAGACCACCGCATAATCGGGGTCTACTGGCAAGCTGGCAAACTGCGCAAGGTACTCGATACCTCGTTGGATCAGATCTGCATGGATTCCAAGATTGCCGGAGGAGAGGCAACCCTGATTTTAGACAAAAAGGAGTTGATTCATCAAATCGTTGCCGCACCTTCACGCGGGAAACTTTCTTTAAAAAAAATGATCGAGCATGAAGCTGAATCTCTCACGAACTCTCCCCCCGCTGAGTTGGTATACGACTGGCGCAAAATTGGAAGCAGCCTGGAAGAAGAGTCGCAGCAGAATTTCTACCTCCTTGCCGCTTATAACCGGTCGGACATTACCG
>DATEXU010000154.1:0-5906 GCA_035256645.1 Thermodesulfobacteriota bacterium
GCGAATATTTTCAACTTCTTTTTTGACCAAGCGGGCCATCTCAACTTCATTGGCTCCGGAACGCGGAGCAATACCAATTGCTGCTGCCTTAGTAACCAATTTCTTATCCGCAGAAAAGCGAGTCTCTGAGGTAAAGTCTTCCCGCCCAGCCTCAGCATACCCCAGATCCCGGAGCCGGATAGCATTTCCTTCCCGGTAGGCAACAATAAGCTCATTGAACGCTTCTTCAGTAGGAAACTCCCCCATGGTGCGGATTAAAAATTCCTTCGACAAAGATTCTACTTTCCCCCCTGGCACTTCAATATGCTGGGCCTTGATGACCCGAATAACCTCATCAACCCCAAGGTTATACCTGGCCAGCTGGTCACGATTGAGCCAAATCCTTACCTTCCGTTTTTGCCCGTATATCCAGACATCACCCACCCCTTTCAGTTTTTGGAAAAGTGGTTTGACTGTCTTATCAGCATAATCGGTAAGCTCCTCAATCGATCTTTGCCCAAAAAAAGCCATCCAGATAACCGGATTGGCATTAATATCAATTTTTTCAATGAGGGGACTTTCAGAATCTTCGGGAAGGTTATTGATTACCCGAAAAGCTTTATCGCGCACTTCCTCGGAGGCAACATCCACATCCTTGAAGAGTTCAAATTCAATCACGACCCGTGAGAGACCCTGGTAGCTCTCGGAAGAGATATGTTTAATTCCTTCAATCCCCCCCAAGGAATCTTCCAGTTCATCAGTGATATTATTATCTACTTCCTCAGGCCGGGCATTAAGCCAGGTAGTAGAAACCGAGATCACCGGAAAGTCTACATCCGGGAAAAGCAGTATTCCCAAACGGCCCATCCCGATGATTCCTAAGATCACAAACAATAAAACTATTACCGTAGCAGTAACCGGCCGGCGGATGGATAATTCAGGTAAAAACATAAACTATTCCTTTTTAAATGCATAGTGTAGTTGTAGTGAATCTAACACTTCTTTACATAAATTTCGAGGCCGTCATTCCCGTGAAGACGGGAATCCAGCCCAACAACACTGGATTCCGGGTCAAGCCCGGAATAACAAATAAAGCAAACATTTCTGAGACGCAACACTAATTAATTTCGTTTTACGTATCTTATTCATACCTCAAAGCGTCAATGGGGTTGAGAAGCGACGCCTTGTAAGCCGGGTAGAATCCAAAAAATATTCCTATCAATCCAGAAAAACCAAACGCAAGGAGAACTGAAAAAGGCGTAATGATTGTTGTCCAGCCCGCCAGTATTGAGAGTATCTTCGAACCGGATATGCCGATAATAATGCCGATGATACCCCCGACTAAGGATAATGTGAGTGCCTCAATAATAAACTGCAGCCTGATGTCCCATGTTTTTGCGCCAACCGCCATTCTTATCCCTATCTCCCTTGTTCTCTCGGTAACTGATACCAGCATAATATTCATAATCCCTATGCCCCCCACCAGGAGCGAAACCGATGCGATCGCCCCGAGCAGTAAAGTCATTACCTTTGTTGACTGTTCTGCGGTTTCCATTATCTGAGTAAGATTCCTGACGGTAAAATCATTATCACGGTCTTT
This sequence comes from Thermodesulfobacteriota bacterium, assembly GCA_035256645.1. GTDB lineage: Bacteria > Desulfobacterota > WTBG01 > JAGOGO01 > JAGOGO01. The sequence continues at coordinate 1,580 of DATEXU010000154.1, forward strand.
GGCAATATGGTGCCTCTGCCTGAGCAACTCATTTATCTGCTTTTCGGCAAGCGGCAAATCTTCAGAGCTTTTTGCCTTCACCATGATTACTCTCACCATCCCGGGGAAAGAGGTTCCAAAAAGTTTTTTTTGGGCAGTGGTTACGGGGACAAAAATAGTATCGTCCTGATCCTGGCCCATAGCTGACTGGCCTTTGCGTGACAGTACCCCAATAATGGTAAAGGGAATCTTGTTAATCCGGATAATTTGACCACGTGGATCTAGAGATCCAAAAAGGTTTTCCACGACCGTCTGTCCTAAAAGGCACACCTTGGTGGCGCTTTTGACATCCTGCTGGGTAAACGATTTGCCCGAATCAAGTGGCCAATCCCGCACATCAAAAATGTTCGGGGTAGAACCGACAACACCGGTTGACCAGTTCTGATGTCCATAAACAACCTGTGCAATCCCGTTGAAAATGGGGGCAACATCTGAAACCCCAAAGCATTCTTTTTGTATTGCCTCCGCATCGCTCAGAGACAGAGTGGGTTGCGTGCCAGAACCCATTCTCACCCCCCCTGCGGTGGTTGCTCCGGGAAGCACAATAAGCAGATTGCTTCCCATGCTTGAAATCTGCTCGGCTATTGTTCGTCTTGCGCCAGTGCCGACAGCAAGCATCGCAATAACCGCGGTAACACCAATAATAATCCCCAGTATGGTAAGGGCTGACCGCATCTTGTTCACTCTCAATGCCCGAAATGATATTTTAAAGGTTGACCGTATAGTAATCATGAACTTCTCATCGGGTATCACTTATAATCGAGCCATCCAGAAATTTTATTGTCCGTCGGCTATATGCTGCAATATCAGACTCATGGGTAACAAGTATTAAAGTCATATTCGATTCAAGGTTTAATCGTACAAAAATTTCCATAATCTCCGCGCTTGTTTTAGTGTCAAGGTTGCCGGTGGGTTCGTCGGCAAGGATGAGGGGCGCGTTATTCACCAACGCTCTGGCTAAAGCAACCCTTTGTTGCTGGCCGCCGGAAAGTTGATTGGGTTGATGGTCCCATCGGTCTTCAAGACCAACATCCCTGAGGGCCATCATGGCCCGTTCTTTTCTCTCTTTTGATGAGATTCCATGGTACAACATCGGAAGTTCAACATTTTCAAGGGCAGGTGTCCGGGGAAGCAGGTTGAATCCCTGAAAAACAAAACCTACTTTTTGATTTCTTATACCCGCGAGTTCGTCCCTGCCAAGGTTACCGATATCCTCACCTTCCAAGAAATACTGACCGCTTGTCGGCGTATCAAGACATCCTAAAATATGCATGAAGGTTGATTTACCGGAGCCTGATGGGCCCATAATGGCAACAAATTCACCTTTTTCCACTGCCACTGATACATTATCGAGGGCGCGTACGTCAATATCCCCTAACTGGTAGATCTTCGTAAGCTCGCGGACCTGAACAAATGACATATTAGAGCATCCTTGGACCATGCAGTACTGGTTGTTCTTTTTTGTTGTCAAGGGAGTCTATTATTACCTCCTGACCTTCCTTCACTGAGCCGGAAACAAGCTCGGTATAATTTCCGTCACTTATGCCGGTTACAATCGGTATGCGTTGAGGTTCGCCTTTTTCAATGATCCAGATTCCAAGGCCTTTTTTCACACTTTCCCCTATTTTTTTCTCAGCGGGCATGAACCGCAAAGCAGCATTTGGTATCCTTAAAACCTCTTTTTTTATTGCTATAATTATAGAGACATTAGCAGTCATCCCTGGTTTAAGCTTAATCTCAGGATTTTCCACTTTAATCACCACATCATAGGTAACAACATTCTGGACGATTATCGGAGCATTCCTGATTTGCCACACTGAGCCCTTAAAGGTAGTTTCAGGGTAGGCATCGACGGTAAAATCCACATCCTGTCCAACTTCCACGTTTCCGATATCAGCTTCATCCACATTAGTATCAACCTGCATCTTGGTAAGATCCTGGGCGATGGTAAACAAGGTCGGCGTTTGAAAACTCGCCGCAACCGTTTGGCCAACGTCAACGTTTTTCGAAATGACAACCCCATCCACGGGAGATAAAATTCTCGTATACCGAAGGTTTGTTTCGGCAAACTTTAAGGCTGCTTCTGTCTGGGCAATCTGAGATTTTTGTGCGCTTACCGAAGCCTGTGCAGTTTCGTAATTGGTTTCTGCAGTATCAAGATCACTCCTCGCGATAAGACCCTTAAAGAATAGCTCCTTGTTTCGGTTCATTGTTCTTTGAGCATCGATAAGAGTTGCCTTGGCTTTCTCCAAATTTGCTTGAGCGGCAAGCACGTTCGCTTTTGCCTGCCCGACCTGCGCCTCGAAGGTGGCCGGATCAATCTGAGCAATGAGCTGACCTTCTTTTACCGGAGAATTATAATCAACATATATATTTTTAATACTCCCCGAGACCTGTGTCCCTACCAGAACTGTTGTCACTGCGTTGACCGTCCCGGTTGCGGTAACGGATGATACTATTTCACCTTTGCCTACCTTCTCGATTTTAAATTTCAACCCGTTTTCTTTTTGCTGGAATAAAAGAAAGCAACCCACACCCAGAACGATAACAATGAGACCGCCGATAAGTATTTTCTTCATTTTACTTCACTCCTTGTACCAACTGCCTTTTCCAGGCTTGCGATAGCAACTTTGTAATCGTAAAGCGTTTGGTTATAGGTTGTTTTTGCATTACTCAGTGTTACCTCGGCATCGGTAACCTCAATCGGATTTCCGACACCGGCGGTGTATCTGCCATTGGCAATATCGAGATTTTCCTCTGCTTGCTTTACGATAAGTTCCGCAGTAGGTATAGCTTCCTCGGCTGCCTTGAGTGTTAAAAACGATTGCTGAACTTCTAAAAATATCGTTTGTTTTAATGATTCTTCATTATTCTGTAATACGTAAAAATTTGCAGTGGATTCATCTACCTGATATTTTGTCAAAAAACCGCTGAATATCGGGAAGGAGACTCCCACGCCCGCATTCCAGCCATGTCCCATGGGATATTCTTCGCCTAACCAGTTATAGGCCGCATTACCCGTTAAAATGGGGTAATAGCCTTTCTGGGAAAGCACAATTGACTCCTTGGCTGCTTTTTTTTGCGCAATGATTGATTGAAGGTCCGGTCTGTTCTTATATGCTTTTTCTATGGAATCTTCCAAGGTAGTTTCATGTTTCTGGAAGGACAGGTTATCTTCAACAGTATATTCAGGTGCCTCAGGAGTGCCCATGGCGTTTTTGAGATTTACTTGCGCTATTTTGAGAGCGTTTTCCAGCTTGATAAGGTTTAACCGCGCGTTACTTAAATCAACCTCTGCTTTTATCACATCATATTTTGGCTTAGTACCGACTTCATAAAACCCTTTTGACTGTTCAAGGTGCTGCTGATATTGTTTGACGGTTTCCTCTCCCACATCTCTGTTTCTTTTCGCCTTTAACAACCCGTAGTAAGATTCTTTTACATTTAAAATTATTAGTTCAATCGTATCTTCAAGCTCCGATCTGGATGAATCAAGATTTAATTTTTGGATAGCTACCTGGGTACTTGTTTTTCCAAAATTAAAAATATCCTGACTGAGGGTAATATCCGAGGAATACTGACTATAGGCATTACCCGCACCTGAAGAAAGTTTTTTTTCGGGCGTGGTAGTAGGAGAAATTCGGTCGTAGTTATACGTCGAGTTCAGTTGTGGATAATAATTTGCCTTTGCTTGGCCAACTCTGCTTTTATTTGCGTCTACCGCATAGAGGGCGGCACTAATGTCAGGGTGTTTTTTAACGGCTATCTCTATGCATCGCTCCAGATTAAGCGATTCGTCCTTTTGAATTATTTCTTCTGCCCTTGCTTGAAACGATACAGTTAAAATTAAACCTAAAATTAAGCGAGCGAGCATTTTCACGTTTAACACCTCTCTTTGTATCTTTTATTTTAAGCAACTATTACCTCGGCAAATAAATATCTCCATGATCCTTCGGTGTCATTCCGGGCTTGACCCGGAATCCAGAATTATTACTTATAGATTCCCGCGCCAGTGCCCTTCAGGGTATTCGCGGGAATGACATATTGTGCTGTTTAATTGCCGGAGTAATAATAAACCTTAACTCTTTTGAAGACAGTTAGAAACTGAGGATGCTCAGTGCTACTGATTCTCTTGTTTGTATCTGCGAAATCCCCTTTCACTTATACGTGCCATATTAGAAATGGTTGTGGGCCGGATTGGAAAAGTTACAAAAAAATACATCATAATGTATTTTTTGATTTTTTATATTCTGTTTTATTATTTTAACCTTAATCCAGCGACAAAAGT
>DATEXU010000155.1:0-4443 GCA_035256645.1 Thermodesulfobacteriota bacterium
GGCAAATCCGATTAATGAAGTCCTGGACTTTTTTAAGGCCGCTATGGTGGGCAATTAGAAGCAATCGAGTTTGGGATAAATAAATTTGGAGCAATTGCACAAGATCGGGGTGTGGTGTGTTGTGACCGTTATCCTGCTTTCCATAGCATGTTCTGCCACCATACAGAGCCAGGGCAATCAAACCAAACAACAGGAATCAATGACTCAGAAAGATATCAACGCTGTCCTTAAAGACCACGATAAAGAATTGCTGGCCATACCGGGCGTTGTTGGTGTTTATGTAGGACTGCTCCCGGATGACAAAACACCCTGCTTGAAGGTGATGGTAGTTAAGGAAACTGAAGATCTCAAGAGCAGGATTCCGAAATCAATCGAAGGCTATCCGGTGCTTATTGAAGAATCTGGAGTCATTCGTCCACTGTAAGGTCGAATTCCAAGCCACAGTTAATCCCTTTTAAAACGTAATTCACAGCACTTCATTTAGTTCCGTATGCTCGACTTGGTGTTATTCACAGCCCCTTCCCCGAGGGCTCCTTCCTGTAATCGAGTTTTCTAAATCAACCCACCAAATAGAAGACTTCAATCCGTAATCGGAGAAGAAATATTTCAATTAAAAAAGTGCTTTTTATTTTCTTTCATAAAATTTTTATAATTTTAATAAATTTGTAAATCATAAAGGCAACAAAAACTTCGGACCATTCAAACATTGATAACCGAGTGAACTTTACCCGATTTGACAGCATTTAACATTATTCTTTTTATTTTTGCAAAGAAACTTTACAACTTAAAATGGGCGAATTCCATAATAAATTATGCTGGTTAGTCATTAGTGAAAAAAACTGTCGAAAAACTTTACATTTTGAGGGTTTTATTAGAATATCTATGTTTTTTGAAAAACTCCATAAATTTAGGAACTTATGATGATAGTTAAACTTGGCACAAAAAATGCTTTTATTTTAAAATAAAGAGCGAAACGATCTAAGCTAGTTATCTGAATTAAAAAGCCTTCCATTGGGCAATGTTAATCTGAACTGTTTATGAGAGAATCCTTCCTTATTCCTATATCCTTAGATCTGCAACAACCCACTGATTGGTCCGAAGAATTTTAGGAAACATTTGTAAAAGGGCTGAATGAATGAAGAAGATCGGATTGGTTGGCTGCGGAAACTGGGGTTCTAATATTCTAAGGGACATCCTCCGGTTAGACTGTAAAGTGTATGTGGCCGATATCGACCACCAGGCCAAGCTGAAAGCTTTGGAGAAGGGTGCTGCGGATGTTTTTTCCCAAACCGACAATCTGCCGGATTGTGATGGCTATGTGGTTGCGGTTCCTATTCCGGATTTGACACCGGTATGCGCCGGTTTATTAAAATATAAGAAACCTATCTTTTCAGAGAAGACACTCTGCCTGTCGCTGGAAGATTATGACCTTTTAAAAGGTTTAGGGGGTTCCGATTACATTTTTGCCATGCACAAATGGCATTATCATCCCGGGATTGAAGCCCTACGTCTCGTGGGCCAATCAGGCGAAATAGGGGTGATTGAAGAAGTATTTACCGTGAGACATGCCTGGGTAAATAATTTTCACGGCGGCGACGTTTTTTGGACTCAGGCAGTTCACGATTTGACGATTGTCAAGCATCTCTTAGGCTATATTCCCGACGCGATTAGGGCAATTCATGTTATTAAAAATGAAGCGCAATTGCCAGTTGGTTTCACCGCCGTACTGGGGGATAAACCGGCGATTGTTCTTTCAGTCAGCGGCCGGCACTGTAACACGATAAGCGGGGTCACCATCCATGGGAATAGAGGCGCCGCCATGCTTCATGATGGTTACGATGACCATCTCGTCATCAGAAATGAATCAGGAGAGAGGAAGATGGCCATCGAGACTACGTTCCCCCTTTATCTGGAATTAAAAGAGTTTGTAACGTACTTGGATCATGGCCCGGCGCCGCGCTGCAATCTGATTCATGCCAAAGAAGTGACTCAAGCCATCTTGAATCTCAGAAAAAAAGCGGGGTTACAACAACCTCAAAGGACACAACGATGAACAATCAATCTCTTATCTTCGCGCCATCGAAAGTTGATAACCATCATCAAAAAATTGAGGCTTATTTGGATGGAGAGGCGATTTACCCTACCACCATCGAGATGGACTTGACACAACTATGTTCGCGCGTCTGTCCCGGGTGCCCCTACGGATCGGTAAGGAAAGCCGGTCTGACATTGCAAATGCCCTTTCTGGACAGGCTCTTCAGTGTGCTAGGTCCGCATACCCCCGGAATCGTTTTTTCCGGAGGAGAACCTACAATCGTGCCTCATTTCCCGAAAGCGCTTGCTTTAGCAAGAAAAAAAGGATTTGAGGAAATCGCCGTTATTTCCAATGGGGCCAACATCCACCTTCCCCATATCCAGGAGGCTCTCCTGGAATACGCCACTTCGATAAGAATTTCAATGTACGAGTGGCAGGAAAAAGACTCGGAGCATTTCGTCAATACCCTTAAAAAAATCGAGGGCCTCCGTAAAAAGATCGAGACCGAAGGAAGCCGGTTGGAAATCGGAGCGTCCGTGTTAACCCGGGCCGAATGGAACGAGCGCTATGTGCATGTCGGACTCCGAGCTTTGAATTCCGGAATCCATTGGTTGTATTTTCATCCCTATTGTATCAATTGGGATTCGAGATATCCGATACAAGCCGATCAGACGGGCGTCATGGAGGCCATTGAAAAGCTCAGGGAAGCGGCACCGTCCGATGCCAATATTCAAGTACCCTTCGCCCGCTACGATAAAAAAGCTTTATATTTTGAGAAACTTCATGGGGCTCACTTCCTGATCCAGGTCGGCGCCGACGGCGTTAACTATGCCGGTCCTGAATGCAAGTATGAAGAGGATGCTTCTTTATTGGACCTCAATCATTATCTGGAAGATGATTTTTTATGGCACCCCCAAAGAGTGAGCCGCTTAAACACCATTAACAGCGCAAATTATCGTTTTATCGGGACGAAACACCGACCGCCGATGTTCAGCGACTATATCCAGGAACTAATTGAAAAAGGCCGTAGTAAAAGGAGTGCGGAAAACACAGCTGAATCTCCCGTAAATTTCGCTTACCCAAATATAATATAAGGAAATTTCATGGAAGCGAGGGCCACGGTAATTGTACCAACATTTGGGCAGGCCTTCTTTGCCCAATGGGCGGTTAAGAGCGTCCAGAATCAGAGGATCAAAGACATTGAAATTTGCATTATTTGTGATGGTTCTCCAGAATCCATGGTGACGTTCTTCAAAAAAATGGCGCAGGAAGATCCCCGCATTAAGGTATTCACCTTTCCTAAATCACCCCGGACGGGAGAACCTTATCGGGATTTAGTCATTAAACAGACCACGGGTAAGATTATCTGTTATTGCAGTCATGACGATCTGTGGCTTCCGAATCACCTTCAGGAGATAGAGGAAGCCTTGAAGAAATGCCGGTTCGCCCACTCGTTACATGCAGTTGTAAACCTTCCTGAAAAGGTAAGGGCTGAACAAAGGTTATTTGATGGAAGTTACTTTAAAAACATAAAGGATCATAATACTTACAAGAATATGTTTAGAGGTATCAATTTTTTTGGGTTGACCTTCGGGGCTCACACCAGAGACAGTTACTTTAAGCTGGAGGAAGGATGGGTAACTACACCCCGGGAAAATGCGACGACAGATTTATATATGTGGTGTAAATTTTTGGCTGCCTTTCCCGATGAATGTAAGACCATTATGAAGATCACCGCTTTAAGCTTTCCCTATAAACCTAGAAAAGAATGGCCGGAGCAACAACGGGACGATGAATTGAAGTATTATTTTGAAAGAATTCAGGACCCGGATTTTGTGAAAACGATTTCCAAGTATTTGTTGAGATTTAAGATCAAGAGATTTATACCCAAGAGGCTGAAAAGATACGGGAGATGGCTGCCTTTGCATTTAGCGCTGCAAGCCATCAAAAGGACAATGAACAGACTCGATCGAGGACGACGTAAGCGGAATGAAGAAGGAACTCGGCGAGGTCTGGAATGGAAGGGTGGAGAAAGGAGAAAATCTGAACCCAGTGTTAGCACTAAACCTTGAGACAGAAAACCCAAGAAGGCCACTATCAGTATTCTTGCTGTGACTGACATAAACGGTGGTTTTGCCTGATATCAGAGTCCCTTTTAGATCTCCATTCTCCGAGGAGGGAAAAGGCAGGGTTCAGAAATGATCCCGCCTTTTTATTTATTTCAATCGTAAATCTTCAGTCAACTTTACTTGCTCTGACTGTAGATAAGTAGGGTATGCCGTGTAAAACGTATGACTTGTCGGTTAAAGTCCGACCGTGGGAGTTCGGCAGTTCGCCTACGTAGCTTGAGGGAGGTGCAAGGGGTAACCTGAAGCAGTAAGTCCATCGATTCATAAATTCGCTAACGA
>DATEXU010000156.1:0-8067 GCA_035256645.1 Thermodesulfobacteriota bacterium
AACGGATGGGGAAATACGGAAGCAAACTCATTAAAAACGGAGACATCATCCTCACGCACTGCAATGCCGGCGCCTTGGCAACCGGAGGCTATGGGACCGCTCTGGGAGTGATCCGGGCAGCCAAGGAGCAGGGGAAAAAGGTTCAGGTTATCGCGGATGAGACCCGGCCTTTCCTTCAAGGAGCGCGGCTGACCGCCTGGGAGCTTAAAAAAGACAGGATTCCGGTTACCGTGATTACTGACAACATGGCAGGTTTTATGATGCAACAAAAGCGAATTGATGCTATTATTGTGGGAGCTGACCGGATTGCGGCCAATGGTGATACGGCGAATAAAATCGGCACCTATTCCCTTGCCATTTTGGCGAAGGAACATAAAATCCCCTTTTATGTGGCAGCCCCTCTTTCCACGATTGATTTTAACATTAAAACCGGCAAGGAAATACCGATTGAGGAGCGATCAAAAGAAGAAGTAAGCCATATAGGGGGGAAAAGAATGGTACCCCGGGGAGTTTCCATCTGGAATCCGGCGTTCGATGTTACTCCAAACCGGTTTATTGCAGCGATAATAACCGATCACGGGGTTGTAAAAAAACCATACCAAAAAAATTTAAAAAAATTGATTAAAAAATAAAAACTTAAAGAGAGGCAGATCCATGGACGCAAAAACAGATAAAATTTGGCTGGATGGTAAATTTGTTGATTGGGATAAAGCCCAGATTCACATCCTCACCCATACCCTCCATTATGGCTGGGGAGTGTTTGAGGGGATTCGTTGTTATCATTGCCATGACGGCTCTTCCGCTATTTTTCGGCTTAAAGAACACGTGGACCGTCTTTTTGGTTCCGCTCATATTGTCAGCATTAAAATTCCTTTTACCCATGAAGAGATCTCTTCTGCGATCCTCGAAACCTTCCGGATTAATAAGCTTAAGGAAGGATACATCCGCCCGATTGTCTTTGTTGGTGACGGCGAGATGGGGATATACGTCAAAAAGGTTGCTGTGCGGGTAGCGATTGCCGTTTGGAGCTGGGGCGCGTATTTAGGAGATGAAGGCTTAGCAAAGGGGATTAGAGCTAAGGTGTCCTCTTTTACGCGTCTGCAGGTCAACAGTCAAATGACCAAAGCCAAAGTCTGCGGCAACTATGTTAATTCGATCTTAGCCAAAAGAGAAATTATGGCTGCCGGTTATGACGAAGCCATCCTCCTCGATAATGAGGGGTACGTGTCGGAAGCAAGCGGGGAAAATATCTTCATGGTGAAAAACGGGATGATCAAAACTACTCCGCTTACCTCTATCCTTCCGGGGATAACGAGGGATTCCGTCATCACCATCGCGAAAGACAAGAAGCACCCGATTATTGAAGAGCGTTTCACCCGGGATGAACTCTACCTTGCGGATGAGGCTTTTTTCAGTGGCACGGCGGCGGAAATTACCCCCATTCGGGAAGTTGACGACCGCCAAATCGGACCGGGACACCCGGGACCAATCACCAAGGATATCCAAGCCACCTTCTTTGACGCGGTTAAAGGGAAGGTGGATAAATACAAAGGGTGGCTGGCGCGCCTGTAATTTTACCCGCTATTATACACAACGTTATAAACAACAATTGCGCATGGCTATCATTGCCAAGAGAATACCCAGCACATGGTTCGACAGGCTCACCATGACCGGTCACCCTGAGCTTGTCGAAGGGTGTTGTACCGTATGCGCAAATAATTAGTTCTCATGTATAGCTTTAGTCATTGATGCCCTTAATCGTGTTTTATAGTTAACGACAATAAAAAGGCATTCTTCTTTTGCCATGCCGTAGCCCTCGCTATTGTCATTCCGGGCTTGACCCGGAATCCAGGGGCAGTAAGAACTAACTCAGTTTCATCGCTTCATGAGCCATCCCTCTGGATTCCCGCTTTCGCGGGAATGACGTTGAGAGAACTGGGGCGGAATGGGAGAACATCTTCAATGTCAACTTATTTATGTCATTCACTTTATGTCGTGTATACTTTTCGCGGGGATAAAATTCGAATTATTTCCGCAAGGCGGGCAACAAAAAAAGAGAGAAGATGCTATGAAGAAGGAATATGATTTTCGCAATGCAAAACGTGGTCAGGTTGTAATCCCACAAGGGAAAACTCGCATTACGATCTATATTGATAATGATGTGCTTGAAAGATTTCGTTCTCGGGCTGATGCCACCGGATACGGTTACCAAACAATGATAAATGAGGCTTTGAGAGAATATCTTAACCAGCCTCACGAGTCCTCGCTTAATGAGGGCACCCTGCGAAAAGTGGTTCGTGAAGAGTTAAAACGGGTTGCCCATCATTAATAAAACCTAATCCATCCCTTATCCTTTCTGTTCCCGGTTGAGAAGGTCATGAGTTCCTATTCTTCGAAAAAGAACCGTATGTTCAGAAAGCTCGAAGGTAAAACGATAGTTCATCGTAACCGACCCTTCCCATCGGTTTTCGGTTCCTTTAATTTTTTTTACCCGCAAGGATGGATGGTGGATGTTGTTTAAAAAAAGACGGAATTTTTTATCAAAGGTTTCCTGAATCTCTTTAGGAAGGTCGGCATACTCTTTCTTAAACCGGTTACTGAAACGATACGCGGCTACTTTTTCAACCACCGCAATCCCTCTTCCGCTTTCTTAAATCCGGGAGAAAGTTCTCCCCGTTCAATCTCTTTATCTATCTCTTGCTCAACTTTTTGCCACTCCTTGGTCCAATACCACCCTTGGGAAGGATCAATGAGTTTTCGGGGCTTAAGGACAATTTGGTCCTTTGCTAACTCAACCTCAAGATAATCGCCATTCCCAATCTTTAAGGCCTCCATAATTTTCTTGGGGACTCGAATCTGACCCTGGGGGCTTATTTTCATTATGCTCGACATAAAAAATCTCCAACTTAGATTTTAAGCAATTAAATAATTAAACTATTAAACAATTAGTAATTTATTATTTTCCTGGACATTTGTCAAGATTGTAATGAAAATTTGGGTATCAAACAAGATCGCAGGCTTGAAAGCTACACCCGGATTTCCTCAACCAGTCCCAGATGCACCTTTCGGTCTGATCTCAGGACTTCCGTGTCAAAGGCAAAGGCATTCGCATTGAAAACTTCTATTTGCCGGTAGTCGTTTAAGGACCTTCCTTGATAGTAAAGAAGTAAACACCGAAGCACTGCCAGGTGGGTCACGGCAGCAACAATCGTTTCCTCGCTATGACTGAGACACCACTTTTTTAGAACCGCAAGAATCCTTTTTTGCACGGCCTCAATCGGCTCCATCCCTTCCAGTCTTAGGTCCGCAGGAGTTTCGTTCCACATCTTCCAGGCCTCCGGGAATTGGGCTATTACCTGGGTGTGCGACAACCCGTCTAAAGGACCAAGCAGGATCTCCCGGAGCTCTTTTTCAACAATCACGGGTACTTTTAATTTTTGACTCAAAATTTTTGTGGTCTCGACCGCACGGGTTAAAGGGCTGGTGTATATCCGGCTAATTCCTTTTCCTTCTAAACGGGAGGCAAGGAGAGCAACCTGCCGTTCTCCGTTTGGATTCAGGGACTCTTCGCTTGTTCCCGCATAAATCTTTTGAACGTTTGATTCTATTTCCCCATGTCTAATCAAGTATATGCGCACAACCTTCTCCTTGTAATCTGACGCAAAAAAACCTTTTTTCAACCGAACGCAATTTCAAAAAATATCTATAATTTTAAAGAATTATTCCTATACAATAAGGATTAAATTGTCAAGGTTGTTTTTCAAAAAATGACCAGCAAAAATATTAATACTTTATATAAATCCTGTCCTAAAAATCTCATAATCTTAAACCCTTCATGAGCATATTTTTTCCCTTCTGGATTATGATTTTCGCTATTTTTTGATCCGTCTTTTTTACCATCCTATCCATATTTAATTCCAAAAATGCAAAATTCTTTACTGTTAATAAATTTTACACCTCCCCAGAATGCATACGAAACTCTTGAGATCTATAAGATAAATTTCTGGTCATACTATTTAGTGTTAAATTTCTTTACAGGAAGGCCTTGTTTTAAATTGGGCGCCTTTTATCACTTATGCTCAATAACTATTTAAAATATTTATATAATTATTAGTTTTTTAATGTTGGCATGCCCTTTGCTGTAGTGTATTGGCGAAAAGAACATGCATGTAGATAAATTTCAAGAAAAGAAATAAAACAAATTTTATATAAGGAGGTACCAAAATGAAAAATATGAACTTAGAAGAAAAAAAAGTACTTATCGTTGATGACGAAGCAGGAATCAGACGCAACCTGCATGTCGGCTTAACCCAGCATGGCTTTTCTATTGATGATGCTGAAGACGGGCTTTCCGCTCTCTCTCAGATCGAATCAAGTTACCACAAAGGTACGCCCTATAACTTTGTGATTACTGATATGGTTCTTCCGGATATCAATGGATTAAAGCTGCTTGAGGTTATCAAAAGCAAGTACCCTAACCTTCCGGTCATAATCATTTCCGGATACGGAAACGAGATCACTCCTGATGAAGTCAACGCCCGACATGGTGACGGTTATCTTGCCAAACCCTTTTTAGCGGACGAACTGGCCGATGTTTTGGAAAAAGTTGCCCCTCCCAAAATGGATGCTCCGCAAGCGATCGCCGAACCGGCTCTCAAGACTTCGGTAAGTGCATACGCCATGATTAAGGTAAAAGAAGGTGGAGATGTGCTGAGCGTATTTAATAAATTATATTTCATGGACAATGTTCTTTATTGCGATGCGGTTAGAAATTCTTACGATATTGTCCTGCTCCTTAACGCTACCACCCCTGCGGAGCTTGAAAATATTATCCAAACAAAAATCAAAACCCTTGCCGACATTGACGAGGTTGTTTACTGCCCGGTTGCAAAACCAAAACTGGAAAGCAGCATTCAGGATTTCATCAATGATTACGAGCGGCAGAATAGTCTGTCTCCCCAAGGCAACAAACCGAAACGGGTTCCCTATCCTCTGTCAGCCTATGTGCTCATTGAGGTTGAGAAATCCCGCTTCAACGAGATCTACCCGAGACTCTACTTCTTAGATAATGTGGTCTCTTGTGATACCACCAAAGGGAAATATGATCTTATTCTTCTCATTCAGAGCGCTACGTTTAATGAAATGGAACGGTTGGTCCGGGAAAAAATTGGGGCCATTGATGGAATAGTAAGAACCAAGATGTTAAACATAATGAATCTGTTTGAGATGTAAGACTGGATAAAGAAATCTGTAATTACACATGAAAGAGGACTGCCTATGAACATCGTAGAACAATCCCGGGAAATTACAACAATAAATTTCCCAAAACTTAACACGGAACTGTGGCGTTACCAGGATGAGCCGGGAAGGCTCATCCCGCTTTTGCAAAGCGGGCAAGAAACGTACGGTTATATCTCAGAGACTACTATCAAGTACATTAGCGGAGTAACCAGAATACCGGAAAGCGAAATCTATAGTGTTATCACCTTTTATAAGCAGTTTCGTCTTCGCCCCCTTGGTAAACATCTTATCCGCCTCTGTGATGGCACTGCCTGCCATGTTAATAACGCAAAGGTATTGAAAGAAATTGTGGAAGATGAGTTACAGCTTGAGGGGAATGATACTACTGAAGATGGGTTATTTACCCTTGAAATGGTCGCCTGTCTCGGATGTTGTAGTCTGGCGCCGGTGATTATGATTGATGATCAAACCTACGGCAGGCTCACGCCGCAAAAACTGCGCAAAACCCTCAGAAAATACCAAAAACAAGAAAAAACTGAAGCGAAGACTCAATAAAATCGGAGGATATTGAAGTGTATACAATTACCATTGGAACTGCAACGTGTGGAATATCAGCGGGGGCGGACAAGGTGCTGAATGAATTTCAGCTCCTTGTCGCCGAAAAAGGTTTGAAAGACATAAAGCTTGCGGAAACTGGTTGCATGGGGATGTGTTACAAGGAAGTCCTTGTGGAAGTTAAGAATGGAGCGGGTAAATACCTTTATGGCGACGTTACCCCTGAAAAAGCCCAGCGCATCTTCAATGAGCATGTACTGCAGGACAAGCCGGTAGACGAATTTCTCGCTCTTCTCGATTATCAAGAAGGAACAGAAAAAAATTTTTTGGCCAAACAAAAACGTATTGTCCTTCGCAACTGCGGTCATATTGATCCGATGTCCATAGACGATTACCTTGCCCGCGATGGGTACAAGGCTATAAAAAAAGTATTGACCACCATGACTCCGGACGAGGTGATAAAAGCGGTCACTGACTCCGGCATTCGTGGTCGCGGCGGAGCGGGTTTTCTTACCGGAGTCAAATGGAAATTCGCCGCCCAATCGCCCGGCGACATAAAATATGTGGTCTGTAACGCTGACGAAGGTGATCCGGGAGCGTTTATGGATCGAAGCGTTCTCGAAAGCGACCCGAATTCGGTGCTTGAAGGAATGCTTATCTGCGGCTACGCTATCGGAGCTTCTGAAGGATATATCTATTGCCGAGCCGAATATCCCCGGGCTATTGTAAGACTTGTGAACGCAATCGGGGAAGCCACGAAAAGGGGCTTCCTTGGTGATAATATTTTCGGTACTAACTTTTCGTTCCACCTTAAAATAAAAGAGGGCGCGGGCGCTTTTGTCTGCGGCGAAGAAACTGCTCTTATCGCTTCGATTGAAGGTCATCGCGGAACCCCGCGCATTCGCCCACCGTATCCCGCAGTCAAAGGAATATGGGGCAAGCCGACAAATATCAACAACGTTGAAACCCTCGCCAATCTGCCCTGGATAATTTTGAACGGACCGGAAAAGTTTGCTGCAATGGGAACCGATGACAGCAAAGGCACCAAAGTTTTTGCCATGGCCGGAAAAATAAAGCGCAGCGGTCTGGTCGAGGTTCCTATGGGGATCACCATTAACGAGATAATCTTCGACATCTGTGGCGGAATTGTTAACGACAAAAAATTTAAGGGCGTGCAAATGGGGGGGCCTTCGGGCGGCTGTATCCCCGCCGCTCTGGGCAATACCCAGATAGACTATCAACAAATAAATAAAACCGGGGCGATTATGGGTTCAGGGGGGATGATTGTCGTTGACGAATCAACCTGTATGGTGGAACTGGCCCGGTTTTTTTTAGAATTCACCCAGAAAGAATCATGCGGCAAGTGCACAAGTTGTCGCATTGGAACCCTTCGCATGCTGGAAATACTTGAACGCATTGTTGCGGGCCAAGGAAAGGACGAGGATCTCGATGTGCTTAAGGAGTTGGGCGAGCAGATAAAAGCTACCGCCCAGTGTGGACTGGGACAAACTGCACCAAACCCGGCGTTGACGACGATGAATTATTTCCGCGAAGAATACGAAGAACACATCAAAAACAAACGATGCCCGGCGCATAGCTGTTCTTCTCTGGTAATGTACCTCGTTGATGCAACAAAATGTACTGGCTGTACTCTTTGTGCCGGCAATTGTCCGGCAGGAGCAATAGCGGGTGTTAAAAAGAAAGCCCATGCTGTTGACCAGGATAAATGCATAAAATGTGGAAAATGTATTACAACCTGTAATTTTGATGCAATCTATAAAGAGTAAAGGATACGAATAAAATGGAAAAGAGAAATCAAATCAAACTTGCTATAGATGGAAAAGAGATACTATGCAAACCAGGAAAAACAATCCTCACGGTCGCTCGGGAAAACAATATAGAAATTCCCACCCTTTGTTACGACCCGCGCCTTGAGCCTTATGGCTCGTGCTTGCTTTGTGTGGTGGAAGTGCAAGGGATCGACAAACTGCTGCTGTCGTGTACCACCGAGGCCCGTGACGGGATGACAATTAAGACAAATAATGAAAAAATATATAAGGCCAGAAAAAACGCTCTGGAATTACTTCTTTCCAACCACTTTGCCGACTGCCGGGGACCCTGCTACGAAAAATGTCCCGCGGATGTCAACCCCCAGGGCTATCTCGCTTTAGCAAACGCAGGCAAATATAAGGAAGCGCTTGAGCTTATCCGGGAAACAAATCCCTTTCCGCTTGTTTGCGGACGCATCTGTGTGCGGTATTGTGAGGGCGC
>DATEXU010000157.1:0-10165 GCA_035256645.1 Thermodesulfobacteriota bacterium
CGGGCCAGCCGGTACTCCAATCGGCCGCCGTAATTGTTGTCGGTCTTCACAATGACGGGCCCTTCGCAGGTTTCGTTTTCAGAAAGCAGATTCGTGCTGATTCTGCGCTTTGAGATATCGACAACGTTTCGATTGACTACATGGGGGTATGACCGGATGTGTTCAACGTATTCGGGAGGCGTGCGCGTGAGGTTAATATGCGGAATCAGCAGGTCCGCTTCGGGGTGTTCTTTTGTACCGTAGAGGTACGATATCTGCAGCTCCTGTTTCTGCCACACCTCACGGAGGGCATGGATCAGGGACAGGCCGCTTTCTCGAGACTGATCCTCGTGCATGAGAATAACGATTCTTTGCAAGACACTATCCTCAGAGGTTCTCGCTTGAAGCGGCCATCTAAAGTCGCCTCAAGACAATTGTGGGACATCGTTCTCCCAGATCGTAAGACGGCACTCGCAGGCGATGGGTTTCGAAACCGCAGGAATTGTTGCAGAAGAGCTCAGAAACCTGGTCAACCGTGACAAAGTAATACCGGGCTGTGGAGCCTCGATAGGCGTTGATGGCCAGCATATATTCCAATGACCAGCCGATTTTTGCGGCCAGGTCCTCCAAATCGGGAGCGGCCTCATGAATCAAGCGCCAGACTCTCCCAAGCTCCACACCCTCAGCAGCGCTTTTCAGCAAGGACATGCCAAGCCGAAGCTTGAGAATATTCAGACTCGAGATTTTTCCCTCAAGCAAATCGGAAATGACCGCATCCGAAGATTCGCGTTGCGCGGGCGGCACGAAAAGGCGAAGAATGCACATTCCATTGTCTGAGAGAACATCACGGAGAAGGTGAGCGAGTTGTTGCTGCTCCCCAGGATAGGCGAGAAGGTGCAGGCCTCCGTCGCAAAGCACAATATCACGGGAGTTCTTCGGTAGCGATAGGGCAATCCATTCGGTACACTGAACAGCCTTCTTTGGTCCGGGCCACACAGCGTCGATCATGGCTTGCGCATGATCCACGGCCAGGAAGTCTGTTCCCTCGGGCCATCGCAGGCGATAAATCTCGGGTGTCACTCCAAGCAGCAATACCCGTGGTGCACCGTAACGGTGAATCCATTCCTGGACTGCATCCTCGAAAAATTCGATGTCTTGCGGGGAAGGTCGCAGCGGAGGACCAATCTGCTGCCAGTGCTCCACCATCTTTGTCCAGTGCTGATCTCGAGCCCATTGCGTTTTAGTATCACTTTTATCAATCACCGTGGTCATGGAAATCCGTTCTGATTGTCCGATTGTGACTTGCTGTTTTTTTCTGCAATCAGAAAAACTTCAGCGATTCTCTTTGTATTCAATAGCGCTCAAATGAAAGGAATTCCTTTTTATTATTAATTGTTCATAATGCTTGAATTTGTCAAGAAGTTATTGGATTTTTGGGGTCATCGTGTAAACGTGCAGGAAGATAAAAGGGGGTGATTTTAGTTTAAGCCGCCATCATCGCCTCTCCTCTTTCCAAAAGAAGGGAGGGTGGTTTCGATTGACAGAAGAAGAAAGTAAAGGTAAAATAAAACTTATTGTTTAAATTGGTTAATCCGGTAAAAGACGTTATCGTGAAAAGAAGCTTAACAACTTTTAAAAAAAATAGCCCCTTAAAAGGCAAACATATTCTTATAACGCGTCCTGCGGACCAGGCAAGGGATTTTATTGAGGTGCTCAAAGCCCAGGGGGCAGAACCGATTTCTTTTCCTACCATCCGGATAATTCCTCCGCGAGGCTGGTCAAAGGTTGATAAGGCGATCGAGAATCTGTCGACCTATGACACTCTTATTTTCACCAGCGTCAATGGCGTAAAATTTTTTTTCCAGAGACTTAATGAGAAGGGGAAAAACATGCGCTTTTTTAAAAAGCTGGAGGTGGTGGCTATTGGACCGAAGACCGCGTCAGCGATTGAGCGGTTTCATCTCCGGGTTGATATTATTCCCAAAAAATTTCAAGCCGAATCAGTCATTGAGGCCTTAGAAAAAGAAGGGATCGCGAGTAAACGGTTTTTGCTTCCGCGGGCAGAAAAGGCACGGGACGTTCTTCCCAAGGAGATCACAAAGCGGGGAGGGAACATTGATGTGGTAACAGTTTATCGGACTGGTAAGGGAGAAGGCAATATTCAGCAAGTAAAAGAGTTATTTCGAAAAAAATTAATTCATGTTATCACGTTTACCAGCTCTTCCACGGTGAAGAACTTTGTAAAACTCCTGGCCGAAAAAAACATTTCTAAAATTATTAAAGGCGCGGTTGTGGCGAGTATCGGTCCCATAACCGCGGATACCGCAGCTTCTTTGGGCATCAGAACTGATATCATGCCGAAAAACTACACCATTCCAGGATTAGTAAAAGCGATCTTGGCATATTTTAGTTGTTCTCCACAACCCATGAGGGAGCATTAGTATGAAATTTCCAGTTTATCGTGCGCGGCGGCTGAGAAGAAACGAGACAGTGCGTCGCATGGTGAGGGAGACATTTTTGAGGGTAGATGATTTAATTTGCCCTCTGTTCGTGAGACCGGGAAAAGGTGTGAAAAACCCGATCCCTTCCATGCCGGGGCAGTTTCAATTTTCAGTTGATTATTTAATTAAAGAAGCAAAGGTGATTCATGACGTGGGGATTCCGGCGGTGCTTCTTTTTGGAATTCCGAAGACCAAAGACGAGATAGGGTCCGAGGCTTACGCGCGTGATGGGATTGTTCAGAAAGCGATCCGAAGTCTTAGAGACGCGATTCCTGAATTGATCGTCATCACTGATGTGTGTCTCTGTGAATACACCAGTCACGGGCATTGTGGGGTGGTAAAAGGTAATGAGGTGGACAATGATGCTACGCTCGATCTCTTAGCACGCATGGCTTTGTCTCACGCAGAGGCAGGCGCGGACATGGTTGCTCCTTCGGACATGATGGATGGGAGAGTCGGGGCGATTCGAAAAGTTTTAGACGAGCAGGGATTCACCCATCTCCCCATTATGTCTTACGCGGCAAAATATGCCTCCGGTTTTTACGGGCCGTTTCGTGAGGCCGCTGAATCAGCTCCCCAATTCGGAGACCGCAAATCATACCAGATGGACCCCGCGAACGCTCGCGAGGCGATGCGGGAAATTCGGCTGGATATTGAAGAAGGAGCGGATATTGTCATGGTTAAACCCGCGCTTTCTTATCTGGACATTATCAGCCGGGTTCGGATGGAATGTGATCTTCCGATAGCGGCTTACAATGTGAGTGGTGAGTTTGCGATGGTGAAGGCTGCTTCTCAATTGGGCTGGATTGACGAAGAACGGGTGATGATGGAAATCCTTGTTTCCATAAAAAGGGCAGGTGCGGATCTTATTATTACCTACTTTGCTAAAGAAGCTGCCAAACTGCTCAGGGAGAAGGGTGGGTACTAAAAAAAGCCTTATTGTTCCTCCGTTGCGCATGATCGCCTGGGAAGTAACCCGCAACTGCAATTTAAACTGTATCCATTGTCGGGCGTCTGCTGATGTGGGGCCGCACCCAGGTGAGCTTTCGCGGGAAGAATGTCTGCGATTAATTGATGCTATTGCTTCTTTCAGCAAGCCCGTAGTAATCTTAACCGGGGGGGAACCGCTTCTACGGAACGACATTTTTGAAATCGCTGCCTACGGGAACAAGCAAGGCCTTCGGATGGTCATGGCAATAAACGGCACCCTCCTCGATCCGGAAAATATTAAGAAAATGCAAGACGCGGGGATTCAAAGGATCAGCGTGAGCCTTGATGGAGCAACGTCGGAAACCCATGATGAATTTCGTCGAGTAAAAGGCGCTTTTGCTGGGGCTCTACAGGGCATTGAATATGCTAAAGCAGAAGCATTAGAATTTCAAATTAATACCACCATAACCAGGCAGAACCTGAAGGAGGTCGCAAAAATTCATGGGTTGGCAAAGACGCTGGGGGCAAAAGCTCATCACATTTTTGTGCTGGTTCCAACCGGAAGGGGAAAGGAGATAGAAGAAGAGCAGAAGGTTTCTCCTGAAGAGTACGAAAAGGTGTTACGCTGGTTTTACGAGCAGGAAGATAAGACCGTTCTTCAGTTAAAGGCAACCTGCGCTCCCCAGTATTACCGGATGAGAGAAGAGCTCAGGGGTGAACACCCCAAAGGTTTTGTTCACGGGTCTTCCCCCCTGGATACTAAAACCCGGGGGTGTTTAGGGGGGGTAGGGTTTTGCTTTATTTCTCATGTGGGGCAGGTCTCTCCGTGCGGATATTTAGAGCTTGATTGTGGAAATGTAAGAAAAAATTCTTTTCACGAGATTTGGTCGCATTCTCGGACCTTTATGGAGCTGAGAGATTTCAAAAAATATGAAGGTAAATGCGGTTCGTGCAAATTTGTAAGGATTTGCGGTGGTTGCCGGGCCCGAGCGTTTTATGCAACCGGAAATTATCTTGGGGAAGACCCTTACTGCACGTACGACCCTTAAAGTTAAAAGTAGGCCTTGACAAAAGGCAAACTGACCATAAAATTATTTAAAAAATTAATTAGGTAAATTGATAAAGAAGTCTTGTCATGAAAGCGATGTTAACGTCGAGAGATAGAAGGATATTTCACTCCGTGGTTCAGGAATACATAATCACCGGGGAGCCGGTGAGTTCGCGAAAAATTGCCAAAAAATACAGCTTCAACTTAAGCCCGGCAACCATCCGGAACGTAATGGCTGAATTGGTAGACCTGGGGTATCTTTACCAGCCCCATACGTCCGCGGGAAGGATACCAACGAATATAGGATTAAAGTTTTTTGTCGATACGTTTTTGGAGAGCAAGGAGCTTTCTCCTCAAAAAAAAGAAGCGATCCGGGGAAAATATCACAAGACTTCATGGGAAATTCCGGGTCTGATGAAAGAAACCTCAAAAATCCTCTCCGAGCTTTCTCATGGCACGGGAGTAGTCTTAGCACCAAAATTTATGGACACTATTTTTCGCCAGATTGATTTTGTGCTCCTGCGACAAGACCAGATTTTAGCTATCTTTGTTTCCCAATCCGGTCTGGTGCAGAATAAGATTATTGAGATGGAGGAAGGAGACATCTCTCAGGATAACTTGGATAAATACAGCCATTACTTAAATGAAATTTTATCGGGTTTGACCTTACGGGAAGTGCGGCAGAAAATTTTGGAAGAGATAAAAAAAGAAAAAAATATTTATGATATATTGTTTTTTAGCGCTTTAAAATTAGGACAGTCCGCATTTTGTGGGGATCAAGAAGTTGAAGTGTATGTTGAGGGGCAGAATAACTTGCTTGACTATCCGGAACTTGCCACCAAGGAAAAAATGCGGGCGCTCTTAAACGCTTTTGAGGAGAAATCTATTTTGCTCAAGATTTTAGACAAAGCCATGGAAAGTCAAGGGTTGCAAGTTTTAATTGGCTCTGAAAATGAACCTCAGGAGATGGAAGGGTTAAGTTTTATCCTTTCCTCTTATTCCCGGGACAGAAGTATTCTGGGTTCGTTGGGCGTCGTGGGACCCACCCGGATGAATTATTTTACGATTATTCCCATTGTTGATTATATCGCGAAGCTTTTGAGCGATCATTTGGAAGAAATGTAGGTTGGAGGGATAAGGATTTATGGATGAAGGAAAGAAAATAAAAATGCATTTTACATCCGATAAGGAAAAAGAAGCAAAGGCGAAAAAAGAAAAAGGGCAGGAGCATTTGGCATCACAAGACGTCCAAAAGAAAGAAGAGACAAGGGAAGCATTGCCTTCAGAAACCTCAGAGGAAACAAAAAACGAAGACTTAGCAAGCCTCCTTAAGGTAAAAGAAGAAGAACTCCAAAAAGAACACGACCGCTTACTGCGAGCCTTAGCGGAACATGAGAATTATAAAAAGCGAATGGCTCGGGAGAGGGCAGATTTTTTAAAGTTTGGGAACGAATCGCTGATTAAAGAACTTTTACCCGTACTCGATAACCTTGAGCTTTCGCTGGAACATGCGCGGAACGCCACAAACGCACATGCAATTACTGAAGGGATAGAACTGGTAAAAAAAGAATTTTTACGCAAATTGGAAAAGTACGGCCTGAGTGCGATTTCAGCCCGGGGGGAAAAGTTCGATCCGAACCGGCACGAAGCTGCCGTTCAAATAGAGACCGCGGAACACCCTGAAGATACGGTGATTGATGAATTTCAGAAGGGGTATTTTATTCATGACCGTCTCTTGAGGCCTGCCAGGGTAAGTGTTGCCAAAGCGCCCCAGTCCCCAAAAGACTAATACCAAGTCGCCTTCATTTGCATATTTTTGTTGTCTCCTCGTCAGTTTCCGTAAATCGTAAAAAGTTAAACGTAAGATGTTAAAACACTTCACACTTCACGTCTCACTTTTCACGTTTTGATCGTCGCCGCCTCGATCTATAGTGGGCGACATAAATAAGTTGACTTAGAAGATGTGTTCTCTTTCGGCGCAGTTTTCCTAACGCGTCATTCCCGCGAATACCCTGGAGGGCACAGGTGCGGGAATCCAGACGTCGTCCCCGCGAAAGCGGGGAACCAGGAAAGAACAAAAAAAACCTGGATTCCGCATCAAGTGCGGAATGACAATAGTGGGGCCACGGCATGACAAAAAAAGAATGCCTCTTTATTTATATCGTTCATTATACTTTTGAATGCAACCTGGTATTACAACTCCGTTCACCCTGAGTCCCACGCTTCGCGGGATCGAAAGGTGAATAGCTTCTTTATGGTTTAGTTTTTTTCTGATTCAGGCTTTTTCCCAACTGCCCACGCAATTATAATACCTATCTCGTATAGAATAAGGAGCGGAACAGCCATCATAGACTGATTGAATATATCAGGTGTGGGGGTAAGGAGCGCTGATATAATAAATGCTAAGACAACGGCATATTTCTGAAACCTCAGAAGCATTTTGTAAGTAACAATTCCCACCTTGGCCAGAAAGAAGATTAAAATGGGAGTCTCGAAAATAACGCCAAAAGCTAATAATAGACTGGTTGCGAGGCTAAAGTATTCTTTCATTGAAGGCAAGGGCTTGATGAAATCTGAGGCAAAGCTGTTTATTAAAAATTGAAAAGCTGGTGGAAAAACAAAGAAATATCCAAAAAAGGCCCCTCCAATGAAAAGGATGGAAGAAATTATGACAAAGGGAACAACGTATCCTTTCTCCCGTTCGTAAAGGCCGGGCGCGATGAATTTCCAGATTTGATAAAGGATAAACGGGGTGGTTAGAAAAAGGCCGGTAATCAAGGCGGTCTTAAAGTAGATTAAAAATGCTTCCGTTGGATTAGTAAATATTAGGGTGCTATTGGGAGGTAAAGCCTTCTTGATGGGTATTGCTAAAATGGAAAATATTTTTGGCGCAAAGTAAAAAGAAACGGCGCACCCAAGAGCAATAGCGATTAAACATTTAATGACTCGCTTCCGAAGTTCTTCCAGATGTTCGATAAAGGATAGTTTCTCTTCGGCCATTTACATTTTCTCTTCGTGTGGTATCTGTTCCTTTTTTTTAGGCTCCAGCTTTGGCTCTGGGAGGTCCCTTTCTAAGGGAGAATGGTTTTTAGAAGGTAAATGATTTTCCTCAATTGATGATTGAATATCCTTATTGAGGTTCGCCTTTAACTCATCAGTAGCCTTTCTAAACTCCCCCACCACTTTTCCTAATGTGCGGGCCAGGTCAGGGAGTTTTTTGGGGCCAAGCACAATAAGGGCAATAATGAAAATGAGTAAGAGTTCAGGTGCTCCGATGTTAAACATGGCAAAAAGAAAATAAAAATAAGATTAAAGATTAGAGGTGCTTTAACCTTAATCTTTTTATGTTTGATGTCAATGAATTATTGAGAAAAAATCTTGCTTTTTTCTTCATGATCACGATGAAAAATAAAAGTCATTCTTTGATTAAAAAAAATTAGTTTATTTAATATGTTTAATATATTACCTCGGCAAATAAATATCTCCATGATCCTTCGGTGTCATTCCGGGCTTGACCCGGAATCCAGAATTTATTACTTATAGATTCCCGCTTTCGCGGGAATGACATATTGTGCTGTTTAATTGCCGGAGTAATAGTTTTAAATTATCTTGACTTTTTTTTAAAGCAGTTTATCATAATGCGTCTTAGGGCTTGGGAAAAAGTTTGATTTTAGGACAAAGAAAGAGAAGGTTTGTTATGGGATTAGAAAAATTTGATATCTTGGAAGAAAAAATAAATCAACTGGCAGAAAAATATAACCAAATTAAGCTCGAAAAAGATAACTTTTTGAGTCATCTTCAAAAAAAGGAAAAGGAAATTTCGGCCTTAGAGGAGAAAGTCAATTCCTTGGAAGAAGAAAAAGAGGTTTTTAGAACAAGGTTGGATAAGATTATTTCTCACCTTGAGTCTACGGCCGGTAACCTTTAAAATCCGCAATCAAAGTGAATGCAACGAAAGTAACTATTTTAGGCAGAGAATTATCTTTAAAAAGTGAGGCGGGGGAAGAGTATGTGAATCAAGTGGCGGAGTATGTAAAACAAAAGATTGAGACGGTGCAAAAATCTTATCCTATGGATCTAATCCCCACAGTAATCCTTACTGCTCTCAATGTTGCGGATGATTATTTGCAATTGTGCAAGGAACGGGAATCTTTGATCAAGAAAGTCGAAGGGCTTTCTATTTACCTTTCAGAAGTAATGGATTCTCGGACATAAAATTTTTTTCACCTCAAAGGAGAAGGTGTTTTAATGATAAGAGGAGAAAAGGGATAGATAAAAATTGTAGGATTGATAGAAACTTATGTGGAGAAGTTTAGACACTATGAGATCTGGCTGTTTGGGGGAGATGCCCTCAAGACGTTTGGTTTTAAGAGAAAACGTGATCCAAAAAAATAAAATCAAAATTTCCAAGGTAATTCTTTTTTGAAGAAGACTAACCTTGAGTTATGTGGAAAGCTTTTGTTTTTTTATAAAATTAAATACTTGCAATTATTGAAATTTTAACAAAAAAATTTCAATAAAAAAGTAGTATAAAAAAACCGCCATTTCTCATTTCCCCATCTAAAAACTTTTCAACAAATCTACCCCTTTTTTTTGCTTATTCACGGAAAAAAGCAAACCCCGTTAGAAGTATTTTACACGGGGCATTTATCCCGTGTGAAAAAGTGTAAAAATTTTTAAGGGTACCCCGTGCTTCTTCACACTGTTAGATATTTATTATCTAACAAGGCAAGCAGGGCATTTCTAACGGGGCAAACAATCGTTAGCCAATATTTCCCTTTTTACAAGGTGTTTTTAGAGGAGGTGATGTCTTTTGAGTCTACCCTGGATCGGTGCTCTTCTATTCGTTCTTTGTTTAGGAATAGGAGGATTAATCGGTGTTTTATTAAGAAAGAGATTTGTCGAATCAAAAATTGAAACAGCAGGAAATAGGGCCTTAAAACTCATTGATGACGCTAAAAAACAAGCGGAAACGATTAAAAAGGAGGCTCTCTTACAAGCTAAAGAAAAGCTTTATCAAGAGCGAAACGAATTTGAACGAGAGCTTCGGGAGAGGCGTGCTGAACTCCAGAACCTGGAGAAACGTTTAGTTCAGAAAGAAGAAAACCTGGAAAAAAAGGTAAGCCTTTTAGATCAGAAAGAGGTGAGCCTTTCCAAAAGAGAAAAAATATTGGTAAGCCAAGAAAATACGGTAATAGAGAAGGAAAAAAAATATAATGAATTGGTAGAAAAGACACAAAAAAAACTTGAAGAACTTTCAGGGATGTCGGCAGCAGAAGCTAAACGGCTTTTGGTCCAAACCATGGAAAATGAAGCTAAGCATGAAGCTGCCAAAATGGTTAAAAAGATTGATGAAGAGACAAGAGAAAAGGCCGATAAGATTGCCAAGGATATTATTTCGTTGGCAATCCAACGCTATTCGGCAGAATACGTGGCTGAAAAGACAGTGTCGGTAGTCAGCTTGCCAAACGATGAAATGAAAGGAAGGATTATTGGCCGCGAGGGTCGAAACATCAGAGCGATTGAGGCTGCAACCGGAATTGATGTTATTATTGATGATACTCCGGAAGCCGTGATTATTTCCGGTTTTGATCCTATTCGCAGAGAGGTAGCCCGGATATCGATTGAACGTTTAATCGCTGATGGAAGGATCCACCCCACCCGGATTGAGGAGGTTGTCGAAAA
The DNA here is from genome assembly GCA_035256645.1 of Thermodesulfobacteriota bacterium. GTDB lineage: Bacteria > Desulfobacterota > WTBG01 > JAGOGO01 > JAGOGO01. The sequence goes on from DATEXU010000157.1 coordinate 10,144, forward strand.
AGTCCAGGAGGAAATGGAGAAT
>DATEXU010000158.1:0-2376 GCA_035256645.1 Thermodesulfobacteriota bacterium
GGTACAGACATCTCCGAGGATAAGAAATGTAGCTGTTCGTTGGTTGTAACACTCACTGATATTAGGACAGGCAGCTTCCCGGCAGACCGTGTTTAGGGACCATTTTTTGAGGACATTGTCCACCCTGGCAAAGACATCCCCACAATGAATCCTTGTCTTCAGCCAAGGAGGACGCGAAATTTGTTCGGGCATCGAACCATTTTTCATAGACTTACCACTTCAATAAAAAGTAATTTTTTATTTTTATCTCCTGTAGGGGAGAGGTTTATCCTCTCCCGCCCGGTGGGTATTAGCACATCTTACAGAACTCCCACCAATTGCCCCACACATTTGACCCGAATCGTATGTACCTACCCGGATCTTCAATCAATGATGCTCGAACCGGATTTTCCCATATATAAACCGCAACATCGAACAAATCTTCTTCCGTTCGCAATCCGTGGTCATAAAAACTTCGTTGCCACAATTTCCGGTTCCTCTCAAACACTCGTGTTTTTGGCGTCATTCTTCCTTTAAAAAGCCTTGCAAACTCCACAATATTGTTGTCTTCCAGCAGGATGTGAATATGATCCGGCATAATACACCATGCATAAAGCTTAGCTCCACGTTCCTCAGCAATAGTGCAAAGCATTACCTGTGCCGCATCTGATAGTTGCGGATATAATCGAAACCACGGATACTTTTCGTAAGTAGCAATAGTAATGAAAAAGGCATTACCTTGCAGATATGAGGGAGACGGCAAACGGATTTTTTTGCGTTTTAAAATTGCTTCTATCATTGAGATATCGTTCTCTCAGTCAAATCAATTCATAGGAAAGGATTTTCCATCCTTCACCACAAAATAAACTCGCACTTGTCTCCCACTTCCACGGGCGCACATAAAGTGCGCCCCTACATTATATTTTTTTATAATATCAATCCTTCTGGTTTTTCCAAAAGCTCCTTCAACCTCTGCAGGAATTTTGCGACCATCACACCATCGAGAGCACGGTGGTCGGCCGACAGGGTTACCTTCATAATCTTGGCCGGCTGGATAATACCCTCTTTGATTATTGGTTTATCTTTAACAGCGGATACCGCGAGAATAGCGACCTGGGGAGGATTGATTATCGCTGAAAACTCTTCGACCCCGAACATACCCATATTCGAAATGGAAAACGTTCCACCGCTGAGGTCGTCCGAAGTAGAATCGCGTTTTAAAACTCGGTCCCGCAATCCTTTTGCCAAGATCGAGATTTCTTTTATCGTAAGCCTGTCAGCATTCTTGATTATTGGAACGATAAGACCTACCTGCAAAGCGACCACAAAACCAACGTTGATCTCATTTTTTAAAATTAATCCTTTATCACTAAAATGAGCATTTATTTCCGGGTAATCTTTAAGTGCCAAAGCACAGGCCTTTATTACCAGATCATTATACGTTATCTTGGTATCCTTTCCTCCAGTGGTATGCAGGGTATCTATCAATTTCACCGCCTCTCCCATATCAATCGTCTGGGTGACATAAAAGTGCGGGATCGTCTGTTTACTCAGCAACATTCTACGAGCAATCGTTGCGCGCATCTTAGAGAGTTCGATCACCTTTTCTCCTGAAATTTCTTCTGGGATTTTTCCCGGTGGGGGGGAAACTGTTCCCACCTTTTGGCCACCTCTTTCCTTTAAAAATCTTTCGATGTCTTCCTGCACGATTCTTCCTCCGGGCCCTGTTCCTTTGATTTCAGGAATGGTAATCCCTTTTTCTTCAAGCAATCGTCGTGCCCGGGGAGAAATTTTTGATTTATCACCTTTTTGAGAAGCTAAAGGGATTTCCTTTTCTTCTTCCTCTTCCTCCTCATCTTCCAACGGAAGCGTACAGCACGGTTCACCCGCTCCGGTTTCGATCTTTTGTTCTGGGGGTTGTGGAGATTCCGTGATTTTCTTTTCCGGAAGGGGTTCGACGACTTTCTTCGGGACTTCTGCGGTCTCTTCTCCTCCTAATACAGCAATCACCGTACCAACCGGAACCGTGTCGCCCTCTTTATATAAAATTTTAGTCAACATGCCTGATGAAAAAACTTCTAAATCCATGTCCGCCTTATCGGTCTCCACTTCAGCGATGACCTCACCTTTGTTGACAAAGTCACCCTCCTTTTTAAGCCACCGAAGGATTCTCCCTTCTTCCATGGTGTCGCTTAATTTCGGCATTACAATTTTTACTGCCATGAAACCTCCTTGGCCTTGGTTATAAAAAGCAGGCCTTTATTCAATTACCTCCCTTACCGCAGCTACAATATCATCTAACTGTGGTATCGCTAATTTTTCCAGGTTTTTCGCGTAGGGCATAGGTACATCTCTTCCCGCCACCCTTTTTACGGGAGCATCCAGATAATCAAAACC
>DATEXU010000159.1:0-5630 GCA_035256645.1 Thermodesulfobacteriota bacterium
GGTCACCTTTGACATTGATGCGAATGGTATTGTTAATGTATCGGCAAAAGATATGGGGACGGGAAGGGAACAAAAAATTACTATTACTGCCTCAAGTGGCCTTCACAAAGATGAAATTGATAATATGGTAAAAGATGCGGAGCAGCATGCGGAGGAAGATAAAAAAAGACGGCAGGAAATAGAACTGAGAAATCAAGCCGATACTTTGGTATACAACACAGAAAAAATACTCAAGGAAAACCGGGAGAAACTGCCTGAACCTGACGTGAAAGCAGTAGAAGATGCTATCCAGGCCACTAAGGATGCGATTAACAGTGGAGACGCTGGCACCATAAAAAATAAAATCGAAGAACTCAACAAAGCTTCCCATCGTTTAGCTGAAGTTATTTATCAATCCGCCAACAAACAGCAGCAAAATCAGGCGGGAGCGGCAGCAGAAGGAGGACGACCACAGAGCGAAGGAGATGTGGTAGATGCCGAATTTGAAGAAAAATAATTAATTTTTAACCTGAAAAAGCTGCCATTACCTTTTATTTTAAGGTAATTGGCAGCTTTTTATTTTATGCTTGAGTTATTGATGAAATCGGATACAATAATCCATAAAACGTTTCATGACGATAACCTTTATTGTCTACGGCATTTAAATGATTAGTGAAAAGGTGGGGCATCGTTTAGATAATGTTCTTTCCCGGATTGCCCAGACTCTTTTTGGAAAAAAAATAAACCCTCATTGTTTAACGATTGCCGGTTTTTTTATTAATATCGGTGCAGGTGTTTATTTAGCAATGGGGTATTGGGTAACCGGGGGCTGCCTCATATGTTTAGGAGGTTTTTTTGATATTTTTGATGGGGCAGTGGCCCGGGTTTCCAATCGGGTTACAAAATTTGGTGGTTTTTTAGATTCAGTTATTGACCGCTATTCCGATACGTTTCTCCTGAGTGGAATTATCTGGTACTATATTCAACAAGGAACATTGGGATATACTTTTCTTACCTTAGTAGTGCTGATGGGCTCCCTGTTGATACCGTATTCTCGAGCGAAGGCCGAGACTTTTCTCAGACGTTGTAATATTGGACTGATGGAAAGGGCAGAAAGAACGATCTTGCTTGCTCTCGGAAGCATTTTGAATCTTATGCCGGTTGCGCTTTGGGTGTTGGCTGTCTTTACTCATGTTACGGTGATTCAGAGGATCCACTACACCTGGAAAGAAATGCAAAAGATAGAAGAACAAACCATACATCAATAACATTCCAGCCCGCAACCACTCCCTTAAATTTAAAAATTCTTATGTAAAAAATAAAAGAACGCTATACACAAAAAGGAGTTGAGTCATGACCGAGGGAAAAAAAGAAGAATCTTTTACCGTAAGTGATAAACGCCGTTTTATCGTTGATGACTCAGGCGGAGTGAAATCGGAGGGGGATGTGGGCGCGGAACAAAAGAAAGAAGCTCCGGGGACTTCCGAACCTTCTCGAGAGAAACAGCAAGATAAGTTTTCTGATGGTGAAGGCGCCCTTTTGCCGGACATTGATTTTTCGACCTTTATTTTTTCCTTAAGCTCAAGCGCTATCTTACATTTAGGGCTGATGGAAAATCCTTATACCAAAACAATTGATAAGAACCTTTCTCTGGCTAAACAAACAATTGATATTATTTCTATGCTTAAAGATAAAACCAAGGGAAATTTATCTGATGAAGAGGAAAACCTTATTACTCACCTCCTCACTGAACTAAGGTTTAAGTATGTGAATGAGGTTAAAAAGCAGTAGGTTATTTGATTGGGAGTTGGGAAGATGCGAAGATAAGAAATTGGGAGGTTCCTAACCTCATAACTTCATAACTTCCCCCCTTTTGAATCGGGCGCGTGAGTAGTTAAGCTTAAAACTTAGAACTTAGAACTTAAATCTTGAATATGACTAATGTTGATTCCAATAATCTTGTGGCGCCGGCAAAAATTAACGTGCGTCTCGAAATCATTGGTAAGCGGGAAAATGGTTTTCATGAGATCCGGAGTATCATGGGTGCGGTTGGGCTTTATGATACCATATCTTTATCAAAAACACCGGCAGGGATAACCTTAACTTCCAGCGACAGCGACATTCCTCTGGATAACAAAAATTTAGCCTTTAAAGCAGCTTCCCTGATTATAAGCGAAGCTAAGGTAGCGGGAGGAGTGGCGATCGGTCTCAAAAAGTGTATTCCGGTTGCTTCGGGTTTGGGGGGCGGGAGCAGTGACGCGGCGGCAACCATGAAAGGGATTAATGAGCTTTATGACCTTAAGTGTTCCCTGCGCCAACTCATGGAGCTTGGGGTGAAAATTGGCGCGGATGTTCCTTTCTTTTTTTCTAACGGGCCGGCTCTTGCGACCGGGATTGGAGAAAAACTTTCCCCGATTGAACTATCTCCCCCTTTTTGGGTTTTATTAGTAACCCCGCCAATCCTTGTTTCTACTGCCTGGGCTTATCGTCAGTTCAGGTTGCAACCGCGGGATGAGATTTTTACGTTCTCAACAAAGATTGATTTTCTGAAGTTGGGAAAGGAAATTCTTTATAATGACTTTGAGCGTGTTGTCATCCCTCATTTTCCTGAGATTGCGAAGATAAAAAAAGCCCTTGAAAATCTTGGGGCTTGGGGTGCTTTGATGTCAGGAAGCGGGCCAACGGTCTTTGGGCTGTTTTTTGATGAGGCGGAGGCACGAAGCGCGGAAAATAAATTAGTCAAACATTATCACGAACGAAACTGGAAAATATCCGTTGCCAAGGCCCTTTTGTAGTTTTATTCTGAGAAAAATTATGGTATATAAGTCCAGATTATTTTTGGGGTGTCGACAAGCGGTAAGTCACGGGATTTTGGATCCCGCTATCGGAGGTTCGAATCCTCCCACCCCAGCTATCAATATATGATATTTAATAAAAAAATTTCTGATAATATTACATAAATTGAAAAACACTTTTTTTAGTGTTTTTCAATAAAAAATAAATAAGTTATCCCTCTGGTTGCATCAGGATTTCAATAAACATTAAATTGCCTTGGAGTAATAGCATGGCCTTAGTAGCAGCCTTTTGCTCCTTTATCCCGGAGTGGAAATTTTTAATGGTTTGATTTAAAACCCTGGCGCTTACAACAAGGCAGGGTTTTTTTGTTTTTAGAACTCGTTAGTTAAAAAATTCAAACTTTACCCCAAAAGAAAAATCCAAGACAAAAAGGCAAGTCAGTCCTGCAACGAGGGCATTTTTTGCGCACCGGAATTAAACAGATTGATGAAGCCCTGAAGGCATCGGAGAATTTTTTAAAGACAATTATTTTAAGTTCTCATTGAGGCGAATTATTTTATGTTGAGCTTAATTTTAAGAGCAAAACGGAGGGTGAGATGGGGGTAAAACGACCGACCTACGAACAACTGGGAGAAATGGTCGAAAAGTTCAGGGGAGAACTCCAGAAGCGCACGCAGGCGGAAGAGGAACTGAGAGAATCTGAGCAGCGACACAGGTTAATCTTTGAGAACGCAGCCGATGGAATTCTGTTAGCGGACCGAGAAACCAAAAAATTCTACATGGGCAATAAGCAGATTTGCGAAGCGCTTGGTTATAGCCCTGAAGAGATAAAAAAATTGAAAATCAGGGATATTCACCCCGAGGAAGACCTGCCTTATGTTTTCGACCAGTTTGAGAAGTTGGCGCGGAATGAAATCTCGGTGGCAAAAGACATCCCCGTGAAAAGAAAAGACGGCAGCGTTTATTATGCGGATATAAGCGGCTTTGGGCAGGTGCTGGGAGAAAAGGCATGTCTTATTGGTGTCTTTAGGGACATAACCAGCCGTAAGAAGGCGGAGGAGGCACTGCGACAGAGCGAGGAAAAAACGAGAAGCATCTTTCGTGTTGCGCCTGTGGGAATTGGCGTTGTCAGAGACAGAATTTTAGAAGATGTCAATTTTCTTATTTGTGAAATGACGGGATATTCGAAAGAGGAACTCGTTGGCAACAGCGCGCGGATGCTTTACCCGACTCAACAGGACTTTGACTACGTTGGAACAGAAAAATATCGCCAGATTGCTGAAAGGGGAATCGGTATCGTCGAAACCCGTTGGATAAAAAAAGATGGAAACATCATTGATATCCTTCTTGCGTCTACCCCCATGGATATAAATGACTACTCTAAAGGAATTACTTTTACCGCTCTTGACATTACCGAGCGCAAGCGAGCAGAGGAGGTCTTGCGGCAGTCGGAACTCAGCTACCGCACGATTTTTGATTCCGCCACCGACGCGATTTTTCTCCATGACGCTGAAACGGGGCGCATCCTGGAAGTGAATGAGGCAGCCTGCCACTTATGGGGGTATAGCCGTGAGGAGTTCCAAGCATCTACCCTTGGGATGGTAAGTTCTGGCATACCGCCTTACACGCAGAAGGAAGCAATGGAATGGGTTCGTAGGGCTGTGAAAGAAGGACCTCAGTCGTTCTACTGGATCGCCAAGCGGCGGGATGGTACACCCATTTGGCTTGAGAACAGTCTGAAGCATATCGATATAGGAGGTGAGGAGAGAGTGCTGGTGGTGGGGCGCGACATCACCGACCGCAAGCGTGCGGAGGAAGAGACAAAGCGTTTAGCACATGAGAATGCTATTATTGCCGCGATTGGTCGGATTGTGAGTTCGACCCTGAACATAGAAGAAGTGTATGAACGATTTGCCGAGGAAGTCAAAAAACTCATCCTTTTTGACCGGATAGGAATTAGCACCTTTGACTTAAAGCACGAGAGGGTAACCATTGGCTATGTTTCCGGGCAGGACATTCCCGACCGTCGGCCGGGGGATCACATACCCCTCGCTGGTTCAGTGATGGAGGAGCTACTCAAGCGGCGGTCAAGCATTCTCCTGCAAACCGAGAAGGAAGAGGAATGGGGGGAATGTTTCCCAGCGTTGCTCAGCACATTTCAGTCAGGGATTCGCTCGATGCTTGCAGTGCCCCTGTTCTCAAAAGATCAGGTAATCGGAATGCTGCACCTCCAGTCCTTAGCTCCAAAAGCCTATACCGAAGAAGACCTTAAGTTAGCGGAGAAGGTGAGCAATCAAATAGCCGGAGCGATCGCCAATGCCCAGCTTTTCACTCAGCATGAGCGTTCGGAAGCGGAAAAAGTGAATTTGCAGGCCCAGCTTCAGCAGTCTCAGAAGATGGAAGCGATTGGGCGATTAGCCGGGGGGATTGCCCATGATTTTAACAATCTGCTTACCGTGATCAGTGTTCAAAGCCAGCTCGCTTTGCGGGGACTCAAGGAAGGCGACCCTTTGACGGAAAAACTTAAAGATATCGAGAAAGCCGCCGACCGAGCCGCCAATTTGACCCGCCAGCTTTTAGCTTTTAGCCGCCGGCAGATTCTGGAGATGAAAGTCATTAACCTGAATATCATTTTAACGGATATAGAGAAAATGCTTATTCGGGTGATCGGGGAAGACATTGAACTTAAAACCATATTGGCTGATGAACTGGGTATGGTTAAAGTAGACCCCGGACAGATGGAGCAGGTAATCGTAAACCTGGCGGTCAATGCCAAAGACGCCATGCCCAAAGGAGGAAAACTCTTGCTTGAGACCGCCAACGCGGAACTGGATGAAGAGTATACTCGTTCCCAT
>DATEXU010000160.1:0-12670 GCA_035256645.1 Thermodesulfobacteriota bacterium
CCGGTACTTATTGTAGTTTGGAGGTAAAAAATGCCGCCAAATTCCGGCGTGTTCGGGGAACACGCCCTACTTTAAACCTTAACCGGCCTATGGTTGTGAGGCGCAAGCATGCGCTTCCCATTCTTTGTTTTGAGGTGACGTATCTTTTTGTGCCATAAGGTTCATAAACTGATCAGTAGCCGCTAAAATCGCTTGTCCCACCTGGTTCTGGAACTCGGTCCGTTTTAAGGCTTTCTCCTCAACGGGGTTGCTGATAAAACCAATCTCGATGAGCACTGAAGGCATTTCTGCAGTTTTTAAGACCCTGAAAGCCGCTTGCTTTGGTTTTTCAAATTTTACGGAGTGGACTTTTTCTATCTCTCTCAGAATCAAGGCTCCATAACGGAGACTGGAATTGATGTTGTTGGTTAAAGCTAAGTCGAGCAGAGTAAGGTTGAGGTCATCATTTTCTGAAAAAGGGATGCCGACAATTAAATCTGAGGAATTTTCTTTTTCCGCTAAACAACGGGTCGCTTCATCACTTGCTCCCTTTAGAGATAGGCAATATACTGAAGCCCCTTGAGTTTGCTTTATATGGTTGCTGTCGGCATGGATGCTGATAAAGAGGTCAGCATGGTAATCTTCAGCTATTTTTGTCCGTTCTTTTAAAGGGAGAAAATAATCTCCATTTCTGGTCAGCAAGGCTTGATACCCTGTTTTTTCATCAAACATCTTTTTTAATGTCCGGGCAAAGTTCAAAACAATATCCTTTTCCTTAGTTTTTCTTGGGCCAATCGCTCCCGGATCCTCTCCACCATGGCCTGGGTCAATCACAATTAATTTCTTATTTTTTGCTTCGGAGAGCATCGTTGCCCGATTTTTCTCAACCCCATTTTTCAAATCCGGGCGGAAGAGATCGATTGTTAAGCGTTGGGTTTTCTCCGGGAAATTTTCAATAAAAAAGATATTTGGCTCAACCGACTGAACAACGTCAAAGACGACCCTTAAAATATTCTTTTCAAAATTTCCAAATCTGATTTGATTCACAATCCCATCTTTTATCGTGATATCCTGATTGGGGAAAGAAAGAGTTGTGTCATTGAAGTCAACGACAAATCGGTTGGGGTTATCTAATGAGAAAGGTTTGTAAGTGACCTTGCCGCTTACATCCAGAAGAATTCTGGTGTGGTCTGGGGCTGACCAGTATTGAATGCCGGTGACGTGATAATTTTCCTGGCCGAGTCCGAAAAAGGTACCCCCAAAAAACAATAAGATCAAAATAGAATAAATAAAAATTCTTGTCATGGTTTAAAATATTTTTATAACAACCGGATTTTATTATTTAATAATATAGAAAAAATTTTATTTGTCAAATGAAAGTCTCTGTTGTTAAGGGATTCACTTTTTTGGTTGCCTTTCCTGAAAAAACTGTCAAAAGGGGAGGGGGAAGTGGAAACTCCAAACATATTTTTCATTGACAACCATTCGAATTTTAACTAACTTAGTGATACCCATAATAATTTACGGTAGAAAAAAATGAGGTTATTACACGTGATCCAATAAAAAAACATTTATCGATCAGAACGCATGGGTATCGCCAAATGGGAAAAAACACACTCATTTCTTTTGACTTAGATGGCACCTTGGTTGAACCTACGTATATCAACTTAGTATGGGAAAGGGGAATCCCGGAACTTTATGCCCAAAAAAATCACATCACCCTTGAGCAAGCAACAGCAAAGGTAATGAGCGAATATGAACGAGTTGGGGATGGCTCTCTTATTTGGTATGATATAAAGTACTGGTTTGATTTTTTTGATCTTCCGGGTGACTGGAAGGGCTTGCTGGAAGAACACCGCAAGGAAATCAGACTTTTCCCTGAAGTAAAAGAAGTGCTGGAGGAATTGAAAGAAGACTTTGAACTTATTGTTACCTCCAACGCAGCGCGAGAGTTTGTGGAAATGGAAGTAAAGGAAACGGGAATCAGTCCTTATTTCAGGCGGATATTTTCCGCTACTTCAGATTTTGGGCAGGTTAAAAAGATCCCTCAATTCTATAAAAAGATTTGCGACATAATGGGGGTTCTCCCTTCACAGATGATCCATGTGGGAGACCATTATGAATTTGACTTTTTAGCTCCTCAAAAGTTGGGCATGAAGGCCTATTATTTGGATCGAAATGGAACGAAGCCTAAAGATGGTTTTACGCTAAAAAACCTCAAAGGGTTTGTTCACCTGCTTAAGTAATGCAGAAGGAAGGACAATGTCATTCAATAAGCCTAACCCCGATAAACGGGATAAGTAAGTTTACAAGATTATTTCCTGCCAGAAAAACGCAGGAAATAATCTCTTACTTACTAAAAACAAAATGAGGTGACGCGATGGAAGAGAAGGATTTGGAAAAGTTAGCCGCAACCAAACTGAGGGAAATTGCTAAACAGTACGAAGGAATTACTGGCGTCCACGCGATGAAAAAAGAGGAGCTTATTCACGCTATCCGTGAGGCCCGGGGAGAACCTAAGAAACCAGTAAAAAAAGAGAAAGTCCACACTATAGGCAGCCTCAAAAAACAAATTAAAAAATTGAAAGAAGAGAAGAAAGCTGCCCTCAAAAAAGATAAAAAGACGATTACCGGTTTAAGGAGAAAGATTAAAAGGTATCGTCGGCTAACGAGAAAGTTGGCCAAGGGGAAGTAATAAAAACTTTTTTGCGTTTTGATGTCTTCATACCAAGTTGCATTCAAAAGTAGATCGAGGCGGCGACGAGGAATCGACGTCGAGGAGTATGACGAGGAGCCAACAAAGATATACAAATGAAGGCGACTTGGTTTCAAGGGAACTGTAAGGAAGGTGTTATGAAAGAAAGACTTCGTTCCGAACTCCATCAGGCCATGAAAAATAAAGAGTCCCTTCGCACGGGAACTATTCGGATGATGATGGCCGAACTCACCTACAAGGAGAAAGAGGGAAAACCGGTTGAGGAGCAGGATGTGCATAAGGTTTTCTTTGGGATGCTTCGTAAACGGGAAGAAGCAATTGTTGAGTTTACGAAAGCGAAACGCGATGATTTGGCTGAAAAAGAAAAAGCCGAGATGGAAATTATAAAAGAGTTTCTCCCCAAACAGATGAGCGAAGAGGAAATCAGAAAAGAAACCCGGATGGTTATTGCGGAGGTGGGCGCAAAAGACATGAAATCAATGGGGCAGGTGATGGGGATTCTCACCAAAAAATTAACCGGGAGAGCATCAGGGAGCGTTCTGAGTAAAATTGTAAAAGACGAGCTTTCACAATAATCTGCCCGCCCTTGTTTTGAGCGCTTATACCAAGGTGCATTCAAAAGCAGATCGAGGCGACGACGAGGAATCGACGTCGAGGAGTATGACGAGGAGACAACAAAGATATGCAAATGAAGGCGACTTGGTATTATAGGGGCTGGAAGGAGGACGATAATGGCTCCAAACTTTCTTGACTTTGTTTTGCTTATCTTTCTCATTGCCTGCTATTTTTTAAGCTCCCTTCGGGGTGGGAGCAAACAAATTTTTTCTATAGCAGCCATTATCCTCTCCTTTGTGATTGCCGGCCGAAACTATTGGGATGTCGGTCAGGTTTTTCCTGAAAAAGTTTTTCCGGAAAGTTTTGCGGGAACCGTAGGATTTGTGGTTGTTTTTCTTTTGGCCTTCGGGATCGTCTCTTTGATCGGCCGATTCCTGGATGATATTTTCAAACAATTACATTTTGGCGGGATTGATCGGTTTGTAAGTATAACCATAGGAATACTTAAAGGGCTTACTTTGGGTTGTATGACAGTGGTCATTTTGATGGTTAACTATCCTGCAGATGCTTCGATACTAACCGATTCAATTACCAGCCCTTATATTCTTCCTGCTGCCCACAAATTCGCAAAACTTCTTCCCCAAAAAGAACAAAAGGAGTTTTTCGGCAAAGCAGCTGACCTTCAGAAGTTCTGGGAAAAAAATAAGGGAAAAAGAAAGTAGTATGTAAATGAAGAGGAGTTATGGACCTAATTGATCAGATTAAATATGATGAGCAGGGGTTAGTGCCCGCAATAATCCAGGACTATGTAAATAACGATGTGCTTATGGTGGCCTACATGAATAAAGAGGCTTTCAAGAGAACTTTGGAGTCAGGACGGACGTGGTTTTGGAGCAGGTCACGAAAAAAATACTGGCAAAAAGGTGAACACTCAGGACATATTCAAAGCATAAAAGAGATTTTGATTGATTGTGATAATGATGCCATCTTAATAAAGGTTGATCAAAAAAAAGCAGCCTGCCACGCGGGATACCGAAGCTGTTTTTACCGAAAGTTGGAAGGTCACGAATTTAAAGTATGCCAGGAAAAAATTTTCGACGAAAAAGAAGTTTATACCTCAATCCAGCGATAATTGCCCAAAAGGCGGTTACGATGCGGACTTTATTGTCACCCTGAACTCGTTTCAGGGTCTCATGAGATGCTGAAACAAGTTCAGCATGACACTTTTTATCGCTGGATTAAGATTTATCCTTAGTTTATTAACTCGTCTAAGGTAAGCGTATTGGTAGTAGTCCTTTCCCAAAACTCCGGTCCCATCTTACCCCAGGGCTTAGCATACTTGATCGGAATCAATAATTTTTCAGTTTTGTCTATCGTGGACCAGAGCGTTTCAAGCTTTTTCTTTACCTCGTCAATATGAGGACGGCTTTGAGGACTTGGTTCTAACATCGGTTCAACAATACCCGCCATTTCAATAAGTTCGGGTGAGGCGCGCAAATCAGGATTGGCCTCGACAATCGGTATTCTACTTCCCCGGTACACCAGTCTAAGTTTTTCTTTGAGATTGGAAGCCCCTTCCAAAGAGAGGGGAACCCTTCCGGTTAAAAGGGAATAGATTATCGTTCCCAAGGAATAAAGGTCTGACTGATAAGATTCTTTGCCTACCAGTTGTTCCGGGGCCATAAAATTTAGGGTCCCAACGGTTTTTCCTTCAAACAAGTCAGTTGAATATGCCGGGTCAAAAGAGATTGCAACGCCAAAGTCTATAATTTTTATGAGTTTCAACACACCACTTTGATCAGCAAGGAAAAGAACATTGGTGGGCTTCAAATCCCGATGAACAACCTGTTTGCTTTTTAGGTATATCAGGGCATCAATCATTTGGATAAAAATTCGGCAGATGATCTCGATGGTTATTCCTTCCCACGCCTTCAATTTAACGTTAGAGCTCAATCGCGCATTTTTTCCAATAAGGGTTTCTAAATTATCAGTTGGATAGTAACCGAGGGCTAACATCGTATCACCTTGATCACTTTGTAGCAGACCATAACACTCAACAATATTTTGGTGGGCAGAAGAACCTTGCTGAACAAGCTCGCTATGAATCCGGCCCTCATGCTTTAAAAACCTTAACAGAAGAGGAAAATCTTTAGCTCCAGGATCAGACGTCGGCTTTTTCAAGGCTACAATATTTCCCTGGTAGATTCCAATGCTCACTTTGCCCATTGCCCCGGATTGGATATCTCCCAAAACAGCTAATTTTTTATTCCGAAATTGTTGGGGATTCATTAAGGAGTTGAGCAGAAGTTTAAGCAGGGCTAACATCTCCTCTTTGCCCTTGGAACTGTATCCCGCAATTTCTTCTTGGGCTTTTTCTTGGACGTGCGCAATATTGAAGTAGGTTGGAAAAATAAATGTCCGGGTGAATTCGCCGCCAAAAGGAATGGATTGAGTAGTCTGGTAGTCATAATGAGCACGGCTGAAAATAAAATTAAGAAAGTGTTTCGGGACCACACCATGAGGGTTTTTCTCATAGGCATGATAGAGATTGACGATACGACGATAGATACGGTATCCCTTTTCCACTTTTTCTATTTTAACGGCAAAGGATAGAGCCTCACGGCGGTTGGTGATTCTGCAAAAATTTCGCAGAGGAATAATATTTCTTAAATTAAGGAGGGAGAGGCGGAAGATATGATAGGATATTTCTTTAATAGTGTTTAAGCGCGAAGCAGTTTTTTCTAATGCGGAGAGAATATGATCATTGAGGATATCTTCAACATATTTTGTATCCTCAACAATTTGGCGACCAACAGCAATTTTTTCTACGGTAAATCCAAATTCGAATAATACTTCCGCAATGCTTATGATATCCTCCCTGATTGCTCGACGGAGCCGAAAATGATAGAAACGGAAAAAATGATGATTGCTGTTTAAATAGTGACTCAGGTGGAGAATCACATTTCGGAAGCCGCTTAACTGGACCGGATTGGGACAATAATAGGTGCCTTCAAGGGTTGTTTCCTCGGATTGATCGAACTTTATCCGCCATGGAATGATATCTATTTCCTCACGGTAACCAAATTTGACTTGATACTTTTTATTTATAGAGCCTAAATACCGGTGATATTCCTTGAGCATTTCTCCTCGTTCTTTGGTCCCTTTGGCATCAACCAAGTCTTGAAGGGCATAGAGAAAATAAGGTTTATCTTTTTCGACCGGCTCCAGCTCCTTAACTGCAGCAATAATTTCATCTCGGAGCCTTGTTTGGCGGGCAAAGAGAGCGATCCTTTCCAAGGATTCGATATAGGTGCGGTGTTGGGATTCAATTTGTCGCCGAATGTCGTTCAGAAAGAGCGAGAGGGGGTTTACATATTTTCTGACTACCAGGTCTAAGGAGCTAAAGGGGTTGATAATTTTCGTTCCCACCCCTTGCATGGCTTGGAAACGAACTTGATAACCAGAGACAATTTCCAGGAGACGCTCTCTGATTTTTTGATCGCTTTTCAGGCGGAGAAAAGTTGTGTCTTGTTCCATCGCCTCTCTTAAAATGAGCGTTTGGTCCGGGTTGGGTGGCCTAAGGCTAAAGGAAATCCAGGGAAGAATAAAAAAAACAAAACTCCATTTTGATGAGTTCGTAAAAAGTCAAAGATGTCACCCTGAGCCTGTCGAAGGGTAAACATAAGTAATTGATAGTACGTCATGCTTCGACAAGCTCAGCATGACAAAACCAGCAAATTTTGACTTTTTACGAACTCATCAATTTTTTCACTTTAAAAAAATTAGCATAACAAAAGTTTTTAAACAAGAGAAACTTGTTTTATAGATTTCTTTTTTTGTTGAGCGTGCGATATAACATAACCAAATTAAATGAATAATTATAATTTGAATTATTAAAAGTTGAAAAGCACGTATGCTGCCTGTAAGAGAACGAAAAACGGCCTGGAAGTAAGAATGGGTATGGATTAAAGAAAATTTATTGACTTATAGATTTCTGAGGGTCTATAATATATCTTTAAAAATTAACCGCTTATAATAAGAAAAAAAGGTGTTTTATGTATTGTCCACGATGCAACCTTCACTCAGAAGAGTATGTCGATAAATGTCCGCTATGCGCCGGCTCTATGGAGGTCGACGAGTTAGGAAGCGGCCTCATGAAGACGCCTGCTATGCCGGGAAAAGAAAGGACTGATGCTTTCCCAAAAGAAGAAAGTTTGGAACTTAATGAGGAGGATTTTGGTGAAGGGACAGACGTGAATTCAATCTCCGGACTGGAATTGGAGCAGGAAAAAATAATGGAGGAAGCAAAAACATTGGAAGAAGTAAACGAACAACTGCCTGATGAAGAACCAGGGGATGAGAAAACCGTACCCTCCCTTCGAGAAGAGGAATATCTTTTTGACCAGAAAGAGCAATTGTATCAGCAGGAAATTCCCCGACACTCAGGCGGTAAAAAATTATCTCCTCTTTTTATCAGTATTGGTATTTTAATTATTCTTGTTTTGATAGGGGGAGGATATTTTTATTTTTTTCAATCGGGAGAGTCTCCCTTACTAAAAAAGATGAAGGTGGCCTTGAGCAAAAAGGAAACAACCTTTCCTCAACCCGTTGTTTCACCCCAGGCTCCGGTCGCTGAAAAACAAAAGGAACCCTCTGAAACTATTTCCACGCAACCCGAGGAAGTAAAACCGCCGCTTGTTTCCGAAAAAACCGAAAAGGTTTTACCAAAAAAAACAGGCGCAGAAAAACCGGAAATAACAAAGCCTGCAACCCCCAAACAAGAATCAAAAAAACCGGTTGCTTCTCAAAAATCTCCGGAAGCGCTTATAACTAAGCCGGAGCCTCAAAAAGAAGAAACGTCCCCGGTTTCTCCTGCTCCGGCAAAGCCGCAGGAAAAACCCACAATGACAAAGGCTTCAAAAGACACTTTATCCAAAACAAAAGAGATCACCCTTCCTGCACCTATCCCTGCGGGTCAGTATTCCATTATGGTGGGCGCGTTTAAAGTTGAACAAAATGCCCGTGATTTACAAAACACGCTGCAGAAAAAAGGATATCCGGTAACATCGCACTTGATTGACCTGCCCGGAAAAGGGAGTTGGTATCGAGTGATCGTTGGTAATTACGCAGACTTGAAAGAAACCCGCATGGTAGCTTCCAAATTAAAAAGCGAAGAAAAAATTCCCGCCTTGATTATGAAGGACGGTAAATATCTATAAAGGTAGAAACGAGTAAAATTTCTTATTCATGTTCGGTTGATTTTTTATTGCGCCGACAATTAAATACATAAAAAATGTCATGCCGGACTTGATCCGGCATCCAGTCCCTCATGGATTCCCGCTTTCGAGGGAATGACAGAATTTAGATGTTTTTTTGCCGGAGCAATAGAGAAGATTTTTCCGTTTCTTATCATTATTTATTGCCGGAAGATGCGGCTCACGCTCCCTCCCACGATCACTCCCGGTTATTTAGGTATGAATTTACTCCAATCCATGTTAAGGTAACCAACATAATCTCATCGGTTTCATTGGGAGTTTTTCCATGCCATCAAAACCTTGTCTTTACCTGATTGACGGGAGTTCCAGCATCTACCGGGCTTACTTTGCCCTTAAGAATTTGTCAAATTCCAAGGGATTTCCTACCAATGCAATTTATGGATTTACCGCCATGTTGGTAAAGCTCTTGGAGGATTATCACCCGGAATATTTAGGGATCGTGTTTGATTCTAAGGGGCCTACCTTTCGCCACAAAATGTATGATAGTTACAAGGCGACCCGACCGGGTATGCCGGATGACCTCAGTATTCAGCTCCCTTATATTAAACAAATTGTTCACGGTTTCAGGATTAACGCCTTGGAGCGTGAAGGGTGTGAGGCGGATGATGTGATCGGAACGATAGCCAAACAAGCAAGCGCGGCTGACGTTTCGACCATTATAGTTTCGAGCGATAAAGATTTTTGCCAACTCATAGACGAAAACATCAGTATTTTTGATCCCCGCACCAATAAAGCTTCCGGTATCAAAGAAGTTCAGGAGCGTTTTGGCGTTATTCCGGATAAGGTGGTTGAGGTTTTAGGCTTATCAGGGGACGCTTCGGATAACATTCCTGGAGTAGCGGGGATCGGAGAAAAGACCGCGATTAAATTGATCCAACAATACCAGACAATAGAAAACCTTTACGCTCATCTCGAAGAAATCAAAGAACAAAACGTGAAGAATAAACTGAGGCAAGGGTACGAAAGCGCCTGTCTGAGTAAAGACTTGGTTACGATTGATACCAAACTTCCTTTACCCTTTGACCCGCAACTTTTTCGGACAAATAAGCCTGATCCGGATATTTTGGAGCCAATTTTTAAAGAATTAGAATTCAGCCGATTTCTCAAGGAGTTAATTCCTCAAAAGCCCCGTGAACAGAAAAACTACCTTCCCGTCTTAACGGAAGAGGAATTGCAAAAATTGCTTCTCACCCTCAAGAATGCCGATGCTTTCTCTTTGGCATTAGGAAAAACGTCTTCTGATCCGTTCACGGCAGACGTGACGGGCTTTGCCTTTTCTTGTGGGACTCAGCAGACCTTTTATATCTCGACAGGTGCTGCTGGTGAAGAGAAAGGGGGATTAACCCCTGAGGAAGTCTTCATTGGTTTAAAGCCGGTATTAGAGGATAGCCGAATAAAAAAATATGGGCACACTATCAAACAAGACTATAGTGTCCTTTTTCGCAAGGGCATCACGCTCCAGGGTATCGGAGGAGATACCCTGGTCGCTTCGTATCTTCTCAACCCGTCCCGAAAGAACCATGAGCTTAAAGATATTGCTTTTGAGAATGTGGATTACCAGATGCTTACCTACTCTGATGGTGTTCGGTCAGAGAAAACCCGCCTTTCGTTAAACAGAAAACCTGAAGCGAACAGTGGTGAGCATTTGGCTGAGGAGGCAGAGGTTGTCTTTTTGCTCGCCGGAGTCCTTTTCCCAAAGCTCAGACAAAAGGGTTTGGATACACTGTTTTTCGGAATTGAAATGCCTCTGGGAGAAGTCCTGGCCCGGATGGAGCTCGCGGGGATAAAAATAAATCCGGAACTATTATTTTTCATGTCCCGGGAATTCGGAGAAAAACTCAAAGACCTGGAGGAGAAGATTTGCGAGATGGCAGGAATGCGTTTTAACATCAACTCGCCCCAGCAGCTTAGCGAGGTGCTGTTCGAAAAGCTTAACCTTCCGGCTATCACGCGCACCAAGACGGGGTTTTCCACCAACGTTGACGTGCTCACCAAACTGGCGCGGGTGCATGAAATGCCCGCTCTGGTGTTGGAGTATCGAAGCCTGGCCAAACTAAAATCCACCTATAGTGATGCGTTGCCTAAGCTTATCAATCCCGAAACCGGACGGATCCATACCACGTTTAGTCAAACAGCAACGGCCACCGGAAGATTAAGCAGCAGTGACCCTAACCTCCAGAATATTCCGATCAGGGGAGAGTGGGGAGAAAAAATTCGACAGGCATTTGTGGCGGAAGAAGGGTTTGTTTTAGTCTCCGCGGATTATTCCCAGATTGAGCTGAGGATCATGGCCCATCTTTCCGGCGATAAAAATTTGAAGGAAGCGTTCTCCCAAGGTCATGATGTTCACACCCGAACAGCGTCGGAAATAGTCCAGGTGCCTTTGGAAGAGGTTACTTTGGAAATGCGGCGGGAGGCAAAGGTCATCAATTTTGGAGTCATGTACGGCATGAGCCATGTTGGTCTTGCGGAACAGTTGGGGATAACCCGAGGAGAAGCTAAAAAATATATCGAAAGCTATTTTCAAAGATATCAGGGAGTAAAGGATTATATTGACAAAACACTTGCCATCGCCCGGGAACAAGGCTATGTAACGACCCTTTCCAAACGGATTCGGTATATTCCCGAAATAAACAGCAGCAACCGGATGGCGCGTGAGTTTGCCGAACGGATTGCGGTGAATACTCCTATCCAAGGAACAGCAGCGGATATAATAAAAATAGCCATGATCCGGATTGATGAGCGGATTACCCGAGAAAAGGTTAATGCCCGGATGATTCTCCAGATTCATGATGAGCTTTTGTTTGAGACCTCACAGAGTGATCTCGATAAGCTGATGACGCTGGTGAAAGAAGAGATGGAAGGGGCAATGGAGCTTGACGTGCCTGTTGAGGTTAGCGTGGGGTACGGAAAAAACTGGCACGAGGCTCATTAAAGGGTGCTTGTCTGGATGAACGAGACGTGCTCCATCTTCTTTTGCTTTCCGAGTATAAAAGAATTTGCAAAGAACTTATAAAAAAAGCCTTTTGATACCGCTGATTAAGACCCACTTCTTTGCTGCCTCCTTATAAAGAAGCGGACCCACATCAACGGCATCAAAGGCTTTTTGACTTTAAAAACCGGCTATCTTAGTCAGCTATTCGACAATAATTTCCCCTGTGGCCATGAGCTTATCTTTGGCGGTTGACGAAGACTCTGCCGGAGGCATTACTATTTCATACCTAAACTTTCCTGGGACATTGAATCGCACGCTCGAAGTTCCGGCATTGGGTACCATGTTCGAGACAAAGCAGTTGTCCACAAACATAAATCCACTCTGTCCGTCCATTGCCGCCCTGCATTTTTGTGCAGCTTCTTTAAAGACTACTTTAACCAATTGGCCTGACCAATTAATCCAAACTACACAGGTGCCCTTTACGACTATCAGTTTTTCCGTGTCAAGACGAATTGCTTTTTCAGGGCTTCCTTTTACTTCGTCGATTCTAATAACTTTACACTCTTGCGCATTGCTGATCGGTTGGTTCGTTGCCAGGGTAACCATAGCAAAAACAAAAGCTAATCCAAGGATCATCACGAGTTTCTTTTTGTTCATTCTTTACCTCCTTTGAGTACTAAGAACTTTAATTTTTAGAAAAATCTTTTTCTTGCCTAACAACATTTATTTTTACCCCTCATACTATCCGAATTTCATCCGAACAAGAGAAGTATGATAACTGTTGAAGTACTAATGAGAGCTTTTCTTCAACTTTCTATAAGTATGACTAATAGTTAACAATGAGCCTTTTGTCAAGTTTTTTTAAAAAAACCTCTTCTTTTTTGAGTTTTTACTCAACCTTATGCTTGCGCAATGCCTGCTTTTTCACCCTCACCATGATTTAATTTTCCAACCTATCAAAATTTTTGAAAAAAACCAGATAAGCTATTTTCCTTGACTTTTCCCGAAAATTATTTAATAAATCGAAAAAAAACCTGAAAAAGGGGAATTCGAGGATGAAAGAAAAACAAATATAAACACCCGTTGGTTTGAATGACCAATAGGTGTTTTTTTGTTTTGGCGGCAAACCGTTTAAATAGATCAAACGGTTTGAACCGCTTGAACCGCTCAAACGGCTCGAACGGTTTTAAACGGCTTAAACAATGTTAT
>DATEXU010000161.1:0-21230 GCA_035256645.1 Thermodesulfobacteriota bacterium
TCCGCATCTTTTACCATATTATCAATTTCATCTTTGTGAAGGCCACTTGAGGCAGTAATAGTAATTTTTTGTTCCCTTCCCGTCCCCATATCTTTTGCCGATACATTAACAATACCATTCGCATCAATGTCAAAGGTGACCTCGACTTGGGGAATTCCTCGTGGAGCTGGAGGTATCCCAACCAGATGAAATCTCCCCAACGTCCGATTGTCCCGAGCCATCTCCCGTTCACCCTGAAGCACATGGATTTCGACACTCGTCTGGCTGTCCGCCGCGGTAGTAAATATTTCGCTTTTTCGGGTTGGGATGGTGGTGTTCCTCTCAATCAGCTTTGTGGCCACACCGCCTAATGTTTCGATACCCAATGAAAGAGGCGTCACATCTAAGAGGAGCACGTCTTTGACCTCTCCTGCCAGAACTCCGGCCTGAACCGCAGCTCCTAAAGCTACCACCTCATCAGGATTAACCCCTTTGTGCGGCTCTTTCTCAAAAAGTTCTTTCACCAATTGTTGAACTTTCGGTATCCGTGTTGAACCACCAACCAATACTGCTTCATTAATATCCGCTGGTTTTAAACCTCCATCTTTTATCGCCTGTACACAAGGACCGCGTGACTTTTCAATAATATTCTCTATCATCTGCTCCAACTTGGCACGCGTTAATTTCATCAAGAGGTGTTTGGGGCCGGAAGCATCCGCCGTAATAAAGGGAAGGTTAATTTCGGTTTCCAGGGTTGTGGATAACTCCATTTTTGCTTTTTCGGCTGCTTCTTTCAGCCGCTGCAAAGCCATACGGTCTTTACTTAAATCTATCCCCTGTTCTTTCTTAAACTCAGCCACCAACCAGTCAATAATTCGTTGGTCAATATTGTCTCCTCCCAGATGGGTGTCACCATTGGTTGATTTAACCTCGACAACATTATCACCTACCTCGAGGGTGGAGATGTCAAACGTACCGCCGCCAAAGTCATACACCGCAATGATTTCGTCTTTTTTCTTATCCAAGCCGTAGGCTAATGCAGCTGCCGTCGGCTCATTGATAATCCTTAACACATTAAGCCCGGCAATTTTCCCTGCATCCTTGGTTGCTTGGCGCTGGCTGTCATTGAAATACGCCGGAACCGTTATTACTGCATCGTTCACTTTTTCTCCCAGGTAAGCCTCCGCCGACTGTTTCAACTTTCCAAGTATCATCGCGGAAATTTCAGGAGGAGAATACTGTTTCCCCATAGATTCAACCCGGGCATCGCCATTAGAAGCGCGAACTACCTTGTAAGGAACCATCTTTATTTCTTCAGTAACTTCATCATGCCTTCGGCCCATGAAGCGCTTGATTGAATAGATTGTGTTTTCCGGGTTCGTTGTTGCCTGTCTTTTTGCCACCTGGCCGACCAGAATCTCGCCATCTTTGGTAAAAGCAACCACTGACGGGGTCAACCGGCTGCCCTCTTCATTGACAATTACCTTGGGTTCTCCGCCTTCAATAACTGCCACTACCGAATTGGTTGTTCCTAAATCAATGCCGATAACCTTAGCCATGTAATTACCTCCTTTTTCCCTTTTTTCAATTTTTTAAGATTACTTATCTTTTGAGAAATTTTTCTTTTGGAAGGTAAGCATTCTTCGTTAAATGTCAACCAGGGGGGGGATTTTAATTTCTTCTTCCCGACCGTAGGCGAAAGGTTCAAATTTCGTAAATGAATCCAAAAACGTTAGTTTTTTCCATCCAATCGGTCCGTTGCGCTGTTTTCCAATGATTATTTCCGCAGTCCCTTTGTCGGGACTGTTCTCATTATAAACCTCGTCCCGATAAATAAAGATGATAACATCTGCATCCTGCTCGATTGCCCCTGATTCCCTGAGGTCAGCCAGTTGGGGCCGCTTGTTTTGTCGGTCCTCAACCTTGCGATTCAATTGCGAAAGGGCTATAACCGGAACATTAAGTTCTTTTGCTAACCCCTTAAGTGAACGAGATATAGAGGAAATTTCCTGTTCTCGGCTTTCAGCGCCTCCTTTTTTTTCCATTAACTGGAGGTAGTCAACAATAATTAACCCTAATTTTTGATCCTTTTTAAGCCTCCTGGCTTTGGCCCTCATCTCAAGGACATTAATCCCTGCGCTATCATCAATAAAAATGGGGACTTCCGAAAGTGTTCCCGCAGCCCGGGTAAGTTTAGGCCAATCACTCTCAGTTAAAAAACCACCCCTCAGTTTATGGGCATCAATTTTGCCTTCTGAACACAGCATGCGGATGGCAAGTTGTTCTTTTGACATTTCTAATGAAAATATAGCCACCGGAATATTCTTTTCCACCGCCGCATTCCGGGCAATATTAAGGGCAAAACTCGTCTTTCCCATGCTCGGGCGACCAGCAATAATAATCAGGTCTGAGTCTTGAAAACCTGAGGTTAAAGCATCTAAATCATGAAACCCTGAGGGTACACCTGTTATAAGTTCATGTCTTTCATAGAGTTTTTCGATAGTCAAAAAACTACTCTTCAGTATCTCCCGGAGAGGATAAAATGAGGGTTTGATTTGATATTCACTAATGCGGAAAATGCTGTTTTCCGCAAAATCCAAGAGGTTATCAATATCCTCTACGTTGTCGTATCCTCGGCTAACAATTTCGGTGGCCGCAGTAATCGTCTTTCTTAAAATCGATTTTTCTCGCACAATCTTGGCGTAATGAAGCACATTAGCTGCTGTAGGAATATTATCAACCAGAGAAGAAAGATAAGATGCCCCCCCGACATCATCCAGTTGTTTTTTTTGAGTAAGGTTTTCGGTTAAGGTAATCAAGTCTGATGGTTGATTTTTATTATAAAGTTCAATCATTCCGGTAAAAATTTTTCGATGAGCCTCGCGGTAGAAATCATACCCGTCCAGCATCTCGATGATTTGGTGAAACGCTTCATTATCTAAAAGGATTGCTCCAAGGACAGCTTGTTCAGCCTCAATACTTTGCGGAGGGATTTTATTGAATAAAGAATCATCGTGTGCCTTCATATGCCAAACCTTTTCTTTAAAAATAGTTTGAGTTGCCAACTATTAAGCCAGTTGAACCCAAAAAAGGAAGTAGCTAAAGCTCCTCCCCAGCAACTTTGCTTAGGAAAAAAATTTTTAGTTTCAGTATGTGGTGGGGAAATGTAATTATAAGAGGATCGTTAAGATTTTACCACCCAGACTTTTAAATTTGCTGTAACTTCTGGGTGTAATTTTATCGGGACCTTATAAATTCCCAAACTCTTTATTGATTCTTCCAACAAGATCTTTTTCCGGTCAATCTTAATCCCTTCTTCTTTTAAGCTTTCCTCAATATCCAGGGAGGTTACCGAACCAAAAAGCTTGTCTTCTTCACCGGTAGGTTTAGATATGGTGCAGGAAATTTTATCTATTCTTTCAGCGAGTTTTTCAGCCTCTCGTTTAATTCGACTCTGCTTCTGTTTAAGAAGATTTTTTTGATGCTCAAAGGCTTTAAGATTTTGGGGATTAGCCGGGACTGCTAGTTTTTTGGGGATCAAGTAATTTCTCGCATGCCCATCTTTAATTTGAATTAAATCCCCCATTTTACCTAAACTAGGGACATCCTCGGTTAGAATTACTTTCACTTCTCCGTGCTCCCTCTTAAACTAATATTGTAAAATTAAAAAGTTATAGTGCTTTCAGGATATCGGGGTAATGTAAGGAATCAGAGCAACATTGCGGCTCACTTTAATCGCACGAGTAATTTCCCTTTGATGCTTGGCACAATTACCTGAGATCCGTCGAGGAATAATTTTTCCTCTTTCGGTAACAAAGTATTGTAAGACTCCTGAATCTTTATAATTAATAGTTAAATTCTTATCAACGCAAAAACGGCAGACTTTTCTGCGTTGATACGTTGTTGTTTTATACTCACTACCCTCTCTTGTGCTTTTCCTTAATGGTGGCCTTCTCATAAGCATTCTTTTTCAGTTAAAGGTTAAAAATTACGCTCCAGTATCTTCTTGAGCCCCTCCTGAAGGTTCAATAGTTGCGATCGCCTCTTCGCTCGCAGACGCTTCTAAAGTTTCCTGAGTTTCTTTTTCTCGCAGAGTTTCGATATCCAGTTTTTTGTCAATTTTTACGGTTTGATAACGAAGTATTCGTTCATTAAATCTCAAAAGCTTATCTATTTCCTGAAGCACATCCTGATTTCCCAAAAAATAAACAATGAGAAAAAATCCTTTTGACAACCCTTTTATTTTATAAACTAATTTTCGTTTTCCCCATTTGTCGATTTTAAGATATTCTCCCTTGGTGCGGGAAATAACATTTTTAAGTTTATCAATAAGCTCCTGGAGTTCCTCATCTGAAATATCAGGGTGAGCAATAACCAATGTCTCATATCCTGAAAACATACGGTTTCCTTTCTATACAATAATTTGATTTATTTTTAAACTGGTATACATCTGGCGGTGGCCCTGTTTTTTCTGGTACCCTTTTCTTCGTTTTGCCTTAAAGATAATTACCTTTTTACTTTTCCCTTGATTAATAATGCTGCAAACTACCTTCGCGTTCGGAACCAGAGGTTGTCCAATTGTCGTTTCGGGTGCATCTCCAATTAACAAAACTTCTTCTAATTCAACCGAGTCGCCTTCTTCTCCAACCAATTTTTCAATTTTTATGATATCCCCTTCTTTTACTTTATATTGCTTTCCGCCAGTTTTAACCACTGCAAACATTTCTAAAAACCTTTCCTTTAAAAATTGATTCAGATAAATTTGTAAATTTAAAGGTTAATTTCCTTGTTGTCAAGGAAATTAAATTCCATAATAAACTTTTTATCAGTTTATTTCAAACTGTTCAATGTGGAGATTTTCTTTCACTTTTACGATTATTTTCTTCTTGATATGGTTTTCCAGATCTTCCAGATAGCTCCTTTCTTCTTCATAAATTAAATCAGCGACTTCCGGATGGAGAGCGACAAAAATTTTATTACCTGGAATTTTGGCAGCTTCCTTTTTAATACCCCGAAAAATTTCATAGCAGATCGTTTCTTTTGATTTTAAAAAACCCTTCCCATCGCAGTAAAAACACGGCTCGGATAAATACCCGATGAGGTCTTCACTGGTTCGTTTTCGGGTCATTTCCACAAGCCCCAGTTCCGAAATTCTTAAGATATTCGTCCTGCTTTTATCTTTGGTTAAGACTTCTTTGAGAGTTTGAAACACCTTTTCCCGGCTTTCCTCTTTTTTCATGTCAATAAAATCAATAATGATAATCCCTCCAATATCCCGAAGCCTGAGCTGGTAGGCGATCTCTTTCACTGCTTCCAGATTGGTTCTGAGAATAGTGTCTTCGGGGTTCCCTTTGCCTACGTACCGGCCAGTGTTGACATCAATCGTTGTGACTGCTTCAGTCCTTTCAATCACAATGTATCCGCCGGATTTTAGCCATACCCGCTCCCCAAATGCACGGTTTATTTCAATCTCGATGCCGTAATAATCAAAAATTGGGTCCTCTCTTTCATAGAGGGTTACCAAATGAGAAAGTTGAGGCATAAACATTTCCGTAAATTTCAAAATGTTATTGTATTCCTCTTTTGAGTCTACGATGATGCTATCAGTGTCTTTGGAGGAAATATCTCTAATCTCTTTTAGTGTAAGGTTTAAATCGCGATGAATAAGACTGGGGGTGGAAGAATTAGCTTGTTTCTTTTGAATATTTTCCCAGAGTTTAATGAGATAATCCCTATCTGATTTTATATCATCTTCACCCATACCTTCGCTGGCAGTTCTGACGATAAAACCCATCTCTTGAGGCTTAGTTTTTTGGACGATTTCTTTCAGTCGCTTTCGCTCTTTTTCATTTTCAATCCTCCGGGAAATTCCAACATGATTGACATTGGGCAAAAGCACCAGGTAACGCCCGGGTAAAGATATGTGGGAGGTAATCCGCGGCCCTTTAGAGCCAATCCGTCCTTTGGAAACCTGGACTAAAAGTTCCTGTCCCTCAATAAGAAGATCGTTAATTTGAAAAACCTGCTTGGCGGGTAATGACCGTTCATCTTCAAGCTGGTCATAGGTACTCTCTTCCTCTTCGCCATTTTGTCGAAGCATTTCCGCTTCAATGTCTTTAAAATCATAAAAGACATCATCCACGTAGAGAAAAGCGGATTTATTGAGACCAATATCAACAAATGCTACCTGCATCCCCGGAAGGATCCGAACCACTTTGCCTTTATAAATATTGCCTGCGATACCGCGGTCTTTTTCTCTTTCAATATAGATCTCAACCAATATCCCATTTTCCAAAAGAGCGACTCTGGTTTCCAGGGGGGTAACATTAATAACTAATTCTGAACCCATTATTCTCTCAGTTTCATCCTGGTCTTACAGATCAATAAGGTTTTCAAATCTTCCTCAGAAATTCCCAAAATAGTTCCCATGATTTCGCGTGGCCTTAAGCCTTGAGCTTGACGCGCCAAAAGAGTTAAGGCAATGGTTTTTGTATCCGAAAAAATTAATTCTTTTACTGCATCCCGAATATCAATGGATCGCGTTTCCCCTTTGTGTTGCTTGGACAGTAAAAAGTTAGTTTTACTTAAAAATTCAGAAAAAACTCTTTTTAATTCCTCAAAGGAATACTTAGCCACAATGGCAGAACTATCGATGGAAATAGCGTAAGAAATTTCTACTAAGGTATCAGAGATGGCAGGAGTTTGCAAGGGTATTTCTTTTCCGGTAAAAATCATTAAACCCTGAGGAAGTTCCTGATTTAAGCGCGTTATTGTTGTCTCAACCGAAATATCACCCATAAGCTCAATATCCACCAATTCGTCCAGGCTTTCCAACCCCACAGCAAGCGCTGGGCCAAAACTGACCCGGGGTTGGGGGTGAAATCCTTGGGAATACCTTAAAGGTAAGGTTGCTCTCCGAGCAGCTCGTGCAAAAGCTTTTGCCATTTCCAGGTGGCTTAAGAACCGAGCCTCATTGGTCTTGCTAAAGTGAAGCCTGACCCTTTTTACTTTCTCCTCCATTTTTTTTTCGAGATCAGAAACAAGGGTTTGGTGCTTCTGGTCATTGGGAGATTGAATTCGGGGATACAAGGACTGAAAATCGCAGACCCCACATTGATTACACGCTTCCCAACGACAATCGGACGTTTCCTTTCCCCTTTTTGCGTTAGTCAACTCCTGCCAAAGAAAATCCTTGGTTACTCCGGTTTCAATATGATCCCAGGGGAAAAGATATGTTTCATCAGTTGTACTTAAATAAGAACTCATAGGGAGTCCCCTCTTCTGGAACGCCTTTTCCCAAACCGGGAAATTAAATAATTCTGTCCAGCCATCAAACCGGGCACCATTCTGAAAAGCTTCCTCAATCACCGGCGCCAATCTCCGATCTCCTCGAGCGATCACCCCTTCGAGGATACTCATCTCCGGATCTTGCCATTTGAATGTGATTCTGCTTTTCTTCAAGAGGCTAAGCAGATAGCGCTGGCGGAACCTTATATCTTCTGCATTAATCATGGGGAGCCACTGAAAAGGAGTGTGCGGTTTGGGAATAAAGGTAGAGACGCTGATCGTCACCTCGGGTCTTTTGATCGCGCCTTTACCGAGAAAAAAGATTTTTTTCGCCAAGGCAACAATTCCTTCAAGGTCTTCTTGGGTTTCCGTGGGAAGACCAACCATAAAATAAAGTTTAATGCTCCTCCATCCAGCCGAAAAAACCTGTCGGCACGTCTCGAGGATTTCCGTTTCCGTCAGGTTCTTGTTGATTATCCGTCGAAGACGTTCCGTACCCACCTCAGGAGCAATAGTGAAACCGGTTTTTCTCCCTCTTTCAAGTGCATTGAGCCACTGAGAGTTGATCGTTTCCGCTCGCAAAGAAGGAAAAGAAATGCTGATGTTATGCCGGGAATATTTCTCTATCAACCCCTCCAGGAGAGCTGCAATCCCGGTATAATCTCCTGCGCTCAGGGAAAGCAATGACAGCTCCTCCCAGCCAGTAGCGTTCAATGTTTCCTCAGCAATGTTTTTCACCACTGAACAAGACCGTTCCCGTACTGGCCGGTAAATCATGCCTGCCTGGCAGAATCGACACCCTCGGGTGCATCCACGGGCAATTTCAAGGTTAAGGTGGTCATGAACAATCTGCATAAACGGCACAATAAACGTGGTGGGATAATAAATTCGATCGAGGTCAGGGATAATTCTTTTTTTGACTTTATCGTAACCGGGTTTTAGCGGTTTACATTCCTTGATGGGGCCATTCGGGTGGTACGTAACCGCAAACTTGGAGGGCACATACACACCGGAAATAGTGGTTAATCTATCAAGCAGGCAGGCACGCTCCTCTTTTTTCTTTTTCCACTCCTTAAAAACATTCACAATCTCTAAGATAACCTCCTCCCCTTCCCCGATCACCAGCGCATCGAAAAATTCCGCCATTGGCTCTGGGTTAAAAGTACAGGGCCCACCAGCAATAATAAGAGGACTTTTGTCATTCCGGTGCTTAGACCTTAAGGGGATTTTACCTAAATCCAGCATGGAGAGAACATTGGTATAGGAGAGTTCGTATTGAAGAGAAAATCCAATAATATCAAAAAAACTTAACGGTCGCCGGGACTCTAACGAGAACAGAGGGAGATCACGTTCTCGGAGCACCTTCTCGAAATCAATCCAAGGGGCAAAGACTCTTTCTGCTCCCACATCTTCCTGAGCATTCAAGATATGGTATAATATCTGAAACCCTAAGTGAGACATCCCAATTTCATATACATCAGGAAATGCCAAAAGAAATTTTACTGCTATCCGGTCTAAGTCTTTGTGGATTGAATTGACCTCATTTCCTAAGTAACGGCTATGGCGGCTTATCTGAGAAAAAATATTTTCGAGAGGTATCATGCTTTGATTGGCATCAGGTTAGAGAGGTATTCTTCATTGAGGTGACCCCGCACCAGTTTCATAATGGTCTCTCGGCAAGAAAAATGAGGTTGGATCTCAGCCTGATATGGCAATACTCCCCACACCGGAACATCAACCAGGCGGGCAATTACTTCAGGGTTAGTCTCCGAAGCAACACTTCTTTCCGGAGAAAGGTTATTGATAACGATTCCAGACACAGGAACCTTCTCCGCGCGAGCTGCCCGAAGGGTAAGCAAGGTGTGATTGATGGTGCCGAGAGTCGCCCGGCTTACAATCAAAACCGGTAATTTAAACAGTTTGACAAGGTCTATAAATAAAAACTTTTGGTAAAGCGGAACCAAAAGACCTCCGGCTCCTTCAACCAACATGAAGTCGTGGTGGCGGAAAATGTGTTCAAATTTTTTTACCAATTGATTGCTGTCAATCGTGATTCCTTCGCGTTCTGCTGCCACCGAGGGGGCCAAAGGCTCTTTAAACTGATAGGGGACAATTTCTTCTAACAATGCATCCACGCCGGACATGTCTTTGAGAAACTGGGCATCCGCGGGGAAAAAACTCCCATCATCGTGTAAACATCCGGTCTCGACAGGCTTCATGACGCCCACGTTTGCCCCCTGTTCCCGCAATACTGCGGCCAGGCCTCCGGTAACAATGGATTTGCCCACTCCCGTATCAGTACCCGTAACAAAGAGCCCGCGAGCTGGGTACTCTTTCATTTTCTTCCTCCGAAAATTGCCGTGCCAATTCTCAGAATCGTTGCTCCTTCGTCAATTGCCACCTCAAAGTCAGAGGACATTCCCATAGAAAGATGAGCTAAGGAAAGTGAATCAGAAAAAAAAGGAAAAAGTTTATCGCGGAGTTCTCTCAGGGTCGTAAAAAATGGCCGCGCTTTCTCTGGATCCGGAAAATAGGGAGGCATGGTCATAAGACCCTTCACGGTTATTCCCTTTAACGAGGAAACTGCTTCAAGCAGTTGAGGAAGCTCTTCTGGCTTCACCCCTGCTTTTGCATTTTCTCGGCCACTATTTACTTGGATCAATACTTCCATTGTTTTATCACGTTCGATTGCTCGTTCAGAAATCTCCTCGGCTAAGCGGGCGCTATCCACCGAATGGATCATGGAAAATAGAGGCATGACATGCTTAACTTTATTGGTCTGAAGGCGACCGATCATGTGCCAGGCAACTCCCTCACCAATGTGCGGTATCTTCCCTCTCGCTTCCTGCACATAGTTCTCCCCGAAAGCAGTTATCCCTGCTTCCCTGGCCTCCCTGATCCGATTACTATCCACAGTTTTTGTTACTGCCACCAGAGTAATCTCCTCGGGTTTACGCCCTGTTTTTATCGCCCGGTTATAGATGCGTTCACGAAGGCGTGCAATATTCTCGGCAATAATCTCCATGTGTTCCTTACTCGAGAAAACGGATTGCACCCAAACGCTTGAGTGCGCTCACCACTTCACACACTGGCAACCCAATAACATTGGTATGAGAGCCAAAAACCTTTTCAATCATAAACATTCCGATCCCCTGGACTGCATACGCACCAGCTTTGTCAAAAGGTTCTCCGGTTTTGATATAGCCCTCGATCTCGCTATCCGTTAACTTTTTTATTGCAACCCTGCTCTCCACGACTGTGCCTGCTGATTGGTTAAGTTCCGGATGATAGATGAAGAAACCAGTCATTACCGTGTGTTCCCGGCCGCTCAATTTTTTGAGCATACAATTGGCCTCTGCTCCCGTTCGAGGCTTACCCAGGACTTCTCCGTCAATAAACACAATGGTATCTGCCCCTAAAATCCAGCGGTCCTTAAACGTTCTTCCCACCTCCCTGGCCTTAGCCTGGGAAAGCCGGGCAACATGTTCCCGGGGAGTTTCTCCGTCAATCTCTTCCTCCTCGATGTGTGAAGGAATCACCTCAAATGCTATTCCCAACATTGCAAGAAGTTCTCTTCGTCGAGGGGAAGAGGAGGCCAAAATAATTGAACCCGTGTCAGCACTCAAAGTAAACTCAACATGTTGTAAGTTTAAAGTTTAATGTGTTAAGTTTTAAGCTTAAATCTTAACCCTTAAAACTTAAACCTTTTTCTCTGTATTTTGCTTTTTACAAAGCCGTGTCAAATTCCGCCCAAATAACCGTGTGGTCAGAAGGTTTTTGGGCCAACCGGGGAGCAAGATCAATGGAAGCACAAAGCAATTTTTCTGCCAAACAGGAAGTCGCCCACACATGATCAATCCGCCATCCTAATCCCCGTTTAACCGCCTGCGGAACTCTATAATCCCAAAAAGTATAAAACCCTCCTTGAGGTTCGTGTTTTCGAAACATATCCACAAATCCCCAAGCCTTAACCTGGGCAAGCGCACTGTGCTCGTCCGGGTGAAAACCGATACTCCCTGAAAGCCCCTGGGGGTCATAGACATCTCGTGGCTCTGGGGCCACATTGAAATCCCCCACCCATAACAAGGGTTTATCTGGTTTAAACTTGCGGGTGAAATAATCGTAGAGACGATGAAACCAATCGAGTTTGTAGCGAAATTTTTCTGAATCCGGCGCAGAGCCCTGAGGAACGTAGGTATTTACGATCGGGATATTGCCAATCGTGGCAGTAATTATTCTCGCATCTTCCTTATTATCCCCGTCGCCAAACCCAAAAAAAACATCCGTTAAAGGTGTTTTACTCACGATTGCAACACCATTATAACCCTTTTCCCCCCTGAAAGCTAAAAAGCAACCCAGCTCCTCAAATGCCTCCTGCGGAAACTCGCTATCCTGCACCTTGGTCTCCTGGAGACATAAGATATCCGGTTTTTCCTTTATTAACCATTCACGGACAATATGAAGGCGAGCCCTGATGCCATTGGCATTAAAACTTGCTATCTTCATAACCGAAAGCAACCTTTGTTAAACGGGAAAAATTACGTTTTTCCCTATGGTCGAGTTGTTTTCTGCAAAAACCACTCCCATAAACCTCAAAACGTAATCACCTCAGTGCATCAAAGAGACAATCAAGTTTTTCTCATTTTCTCAAAACCTCAGCGCCAATATTGATGAGTTCGTAAAAAGTCGCAGCTGTCACCCTGAGCCTGTCGAAGGGTGAGCTAAGCCTGCCCTGAGCTCGTCGAGGGGTCGAAAAAGCTCAACATGACACCTTATTGTCACCCTGAGCCGTGAGCTTGTCGAACGGTCGAACGGTCACCATGACAAAACTCGCGAATTTTGACTTTTTACGAAGCCGTCAATATTGATTTAGAGGGATATAAAAAATTTTGTCAAGAAATTTAAGAATAGACGTGAGGGAGGTGCTCTGTTTGACTTTTGTTTTAGAGCATTATGGATGAATACCGTAACATCATTAAATCATTTAAATTATACCACTGAGCAACCAGCAATTACCATCAGACCCAAGCAACTTACCTGCCTTTGGAAACCTTTTACCAAAACGTGCTAAAACCAAAACCCGCTTGGTTGTCGCCCTGCAAAACTCACTAACACAGTGAAAAAACTGATCAAGGGAGTGAAGTCCTTTAAGGGAATCAGGCTGGTTCTAATTCAACTAATTTTTCCCTTTTCTGGAATAGATCAAAGCCCGTAACGTCCTATTGAAAAAAGAGCGGAAAAGAACCTATCTCCATTTCTATCAAAAAAAGTATTATCGAAAGATAACCAAGACCTAATCCCCAAGGACCAAAGACACAACCGGGGCTTTCACCACTATAATCGTCGTTTGTAGTTTAAAATTATGACAAGAAAATTATAAAAGCTACGTCTCCCAATCGGTCCAGAATTTTTTTCCTAATATCTCCGGCCGCCGCCGCCGCCGCGACCACCCCCGAAGCCCCCTCTGCCTTGGCCCCCGCCGCCACCTCGATAACCTCCCTGATCCCTTTTGGGGCGGGCTTCATTAACGGTGATGGTTTTCCCACGAAGCGTTCCGCCATTGAACATTTTGATGGCTTCCTGAGCGTCTTTCTCTGTTTCCATTTCCACAAAACCAAAGCCTTTAGATAAACCGTTATATTTATCTTTGATGATATTTACGGCTACAACTTTTCCGGCCTCAGAAAAGTTGACCCGCAAATCTTCATCAGTGACTTCATTGGCCAAGTTTCCAACAAATAAATTTTTATTCATTTAAACCTCCTGTGCTTTATCGCCTTCCCTGGGTAAAAAAGCATTAAACCTACCCCTTACCCTTAATTGAAGTGCCTTTTCACGCATGCGCAGAAAAAAAACTTCAGCATTCATAGCGTGCAAGACTTTTTTACGCTGTTATTACAAAAGCTTCACATTAATCGCCGAGGGGCCTTTCTGCCCTTGCTGGATATCGAAGCTCACCCGCTGACCCTCATAGAGAGTCTTAAATCCGCTGTCCTGGATAGCGCTGTAATGAACAAACACATCTTTGCCTTCACCGGTTTCGATGAATCCAAAGCCCTTGCTTTCATTAAACCACTTTACTTTGCCTTCAGACATCTGAGCGTCCTCCTTTCTAAAAATTTTCAAAAAGCCGGGCTTAATAAAGGCAGAAAAAAAAAACCACCAAAACTATTGAGAGCATGGCGGTTCACCTCTGCACTTCAAAATTTTTGCCGACTTTTGCTGTGCCCACCTAACCACTGAAAATTTCATGGGCACTTTTTGAATGTGGCTACATCGTAAACCTGTTTTTGTTCAAAGTCAAGGTTTTTGTAAAAAAAACAACGTGCCTGTAACCAATTTTTGACGTGGAGTTGGTTTATTTTTCCTGAAAAACCAAAACGCTTAGCAATCTATAAAAAACATGGAGATTAGTGAGTTGAATAATTTGCAACAAAATCAGCGATACCTTTAAAATATTGTTCTTTTCCCCCGTGCATGAGGCTATTGTGATCAGCACGGGGGATAATGATCAGTTCTTTATTCTCTGCCCCTGAATTCGCGAAAAGAACTTTGGCCTCTTCCAAAGGAACCAAAGAATCATATTCAGCGTGGATAATTAAGGTGGGTTTTTTAACCAGGCGAATCTTTTCTTTGTTAAAAAAATTTTTTCCTTCCTTCCATACCGGATGTTCAAAAGGAATAAGACCAAAAAGTCCTAAATAATGGCGAAAGTTCGTTGCTGAACCGCTTTCCACAATAATTCCAGCAAGCTCATCCTGATATTCCCTGGCAACTTCGATAGCGCAAAGGCTTCCCAAAGACCGGCCCATAACAAAAATTATCCCTGAGCAGCCATTATCCTTAAGCCATTGTTTCACCCCGACAAAAATTACTTTGGCATCTTTAAGAAGGTTGGCTATCGTAGGATCACCATCACTAAACCCATATCCCCGGTAATCAACAACCAGCAGGTTTAGCTTTATGTCTTTAAAGAAGGGGGCAATCTCATCATAATCGGGCGCCACTTCACCGTTTCCGTGAAAAAAAAGAATGGTGGGAGAACTTCCTTGAACTTTATAGAAACGGCAGCCAATTCGTATCCCTGGTTCAACCTCAAAAAAGAGATTTCTTGGATCATCTTTGCCCGCGTCAGGTAACCTGACAGGATAAAAAAGAACGTGATGAACCTCCGGCTGATCGAACACTTCAAGAGGATCACATGATTCCATATGCGCCCGCTTTCTTTTTGATAATAATTTTACTCCCCCATAATTTTGATCAGTGTTTTTTCTCCGTTGTTCCCAGTCTACAAAACGCGTTCCTTTTTTAAGCCTTGCGGCTGATTAAGCAAGCAGCGCTGTCACTTCCATTTCACACAACAAATCGTCCCGGCAAACAGGGGTATCTATCTGAAACATGGTTTTCCCGCAAGGAAACCCAGCCTCATTAAAGAGGCGCAGACAGGAAGCGAAGTCCTTACTCCTCTTGAGGTAAATAATGGCCTGGGCTACATCCGAAAAGGTGCCGTTAACCTGGTGCAGAATATTGGACAAAACTTCCAAGATAAAAGTCATTTGGCGCTCAAAATCTCCCACATGCAAAGTTTCTCCGGTTTTGTTGATGGAGGCGGTTCCACTGATAAACAATAAAGCGTTTTTCGGGAAGCGAACCACCACAGCACGACTGAACATTTTGCCATACGTCGTTGGTTCGTTCTGCAAGGGAGAAGGCTGTTGACTGAGCGACAGAGCTTCTCCGGAAAAGGCACAGAATTCGATGGATAACAATCGGCTGCCGACAACATGGCCTTGGATACTGGTGCTGGCGGGGAAAAAGGTGGTGACGGAACAATACTGTTCTTCAAAAAAAATTTTCCTTGCCTTATTAAGCAAATCGTAATCCCGCAGGATGTTTTCCATGAAGAGCCAGGTGCGGGCAAGTGCGGCATCCTGCATTTTGCAGGCGCGCAGCACTTCTCCTATCTCACGAAAAGCTGAAGACAGGGACTGTTCGGTTCTGACGGATGGGCTGAAGAGAGGAGCGCTGAATAACAGGTTCATTCCTGTGGTGCTTACTTTGATGGCTTTATCGTGTTTTTCTACCTTTGTCTTTCTCCTTTCCGGCCGTGCAATAACCGAGGTGTATTGAACAGGAAGGTCCGGATGGCCGATGAGAATCAGTGGTTGATTGGATCGCGTGGGAGCGACGGCGCTGGCAGAAAAGGCCTCTGCTTTGGGTATCAGATGCGGCGGCACGATAATCCTTTCTTGCAGAACATATCCGTCACTGACAGCGTCTGCCAAAAGCGAGCCATCACCACGGGGAAAGTCATTGATGACGTGAAATTCAAGGCTGAAACCATCTTCGTGTAGTACTAACGGTTGCAACATGATTGATGCCCTTGAGGAAAAACAAACCTGCCCAGGTGTCCGGTAAAACAGCAATCAGCGCCGTAGCCCGCGATTTTCTGCGTGCAAATGAAACGTCCTTCATCGATGTCTGCGATTCTGACGAAACCAGTGCCGGCAACCAGGAGGGCTTCCCCGTCTTTCGAGGCATCTATTCCGTAACTGTCATGCCTGCAGATATGGGGAGATAGCGACGTGTCGACCTTTTCGGACGAATCCATTTCAATAATCCTATGGAGTTTCATGGTGGCGGCATTGATGAGGAACACGGTACCGGGATAGCCGCTGACACCGATCAACGTCTCCCCCCGGTGGCGGAAGACAATATGCGTGGTGATTCGATGAAAGCGCTCGTGGGTAACTTCCCCCAGCAATTCCGGGCCAATTTCCTTGAGCCGGTACTTGTACACGATACCGGAACCGAATATACCTACTTTGACCCCCATGAGGCCGATGTTATGCCCCGAGAGGTAAAAGACACTCGGGTCTTCAGGGTCGAACTCTATATGGCCTGCGGTCAATGTCGATAGCCGCCATTCCCGGCCTGCCTTTAAATCAAGAACAAGTATTTTTGAAGGTACAACACCCCTTGCCCGTACCTGTTCCCAGACACGAGGTGCGTGATCCGGCGATTGAGCAGGAATTGGCTCTTCGAGCCGCAGTCCCAGCTCAGTAAGAATCAAAAATCGGCGTGAAGGATCTAAGCATAACTGATGCAAGGCATCTCCCAAATCTCCCTGCCAGACTTTTTCAATGTCTCCGGAACGAAACGAAAGCTTCCAGATCGTCACCGAAACACCACCCCGGGGATTCACAATGCGCCGAACAGTGGCCTCGACAGGCCAGGAGGCAAACCACAGCTCCTTTTTTTCATGATCGAACCAGTTGGTGGTGGACACGAATTGATTTCCGACTCCAGGGTCCACTAAGAAAGCTGATTGCTCATTGAAATCCAAATGCAGGAAACGATTAAACAGATTAAGACCTACCTGGCATTTTCCGTCCTCCAGCGCAAGGTAACTGTGCGGCGCCAGACAATACTCCCACCACTGCGCTTCCGACAATCCATAGGGAAACGCATTCTCGGCAACGGACCACTTATCACGAGCTTTTCCAAAGTCGGGTTTGCAGCTTTCCTCCGCGCCCGTGAGTTCGACCTGAAAAGAAACCGCTGAAAGGCGTGAAGCAGGAAAAACATAATGGGTTTGGAACAGTGAACTTCTGTGTAGACAAGGAACCAGAATATCGGCAAAAGGAAATTTGGACGAAAACAGAGGTCGTTCGCTTTGTGTTGTGGATAGCTTCGTGCACTTCATAGAGTTTTTTAAAAATAAATAATTTGCCGAGGTTGTAACATGTATCAAGTTAAATTATTTTTATCAGGCAATATAAAAAGATCACCAAAAAAATAATTATACTTGTCGGGTGTAAAAGCACAGGTGCCACTATCAGGATAAAAGGTCAGTTCACCAAATATTATTTTTCCTTTTACTGAATATAAATCAACGCGGATAAAAGGAAAACCTTGGCACAATTCGCTGGCAATAGTGATCATGGCTTTCAAGTTGTCCGGCTTCTCCATGACAAGATCACTGCTTGGCTTCCCTTTGTAAGCATAGATCCGGTTCCAATCCATGTCATACGCATTATATTTTACACCGTCGGCGCTGAATCTGCCGGTACAGACAAACAACACTTCCGGTTTATTATTGTAGCAGTAAAATTTGTAGTCTATAAGCTCGTTAAATTCTTCGTTCTCTAAATATTTTTCACAGATAAGGCGCGGTTTAATAGCTTTATATGCCCATTCCCGACCGAAGTGGTAAAAATTCCTTTTAAGCCATTTATTCATTACATGACGGCATGTTTCCCAATCCAGGCTTTTCTTGTCTTTACATATTATGTTCATGCTACTGCCGTGGGTGGCCTTTATTACAAAACGCTCGGGCAGTTTGGCAAAATCGATTTCATCTACACCATTGTACACGCCGTACAATTCATTCAATATCCCGGCAAAACCCTTATCTTTAAGATATCCTCTTACTTCATATTTGTCTGCTAACGTGGTCATGAGTGGCACTCTATAATATAACTTGTACCACTGTAACTTTTCATCAAATATTTTGGGATCATTTAAGTTTGGAAAATATCCATAAGCCTCCCAATAAGATAAATAAATGAATAGCTTATCCGGAATGACTTTCAGAAATTTCCGCCTAATGCCGTTAAAAAAGCGTTTATGACCAAACATGGCTTGTTTCAACCTATTGAAAACCTTTTAGCATTAACAAACAAAGGTAAAGTACCTTACGCACGAAAAAGGGGCTCCGTAAAGATATCTCCTTAATTATTTTTTTTAGAAATGGCGGCCCCGATAAATCGTTACGCAAAGCGCCGGACTCAAAATATGGTTTTGAAGCTGAAAAAACCTTATTCCCCTATAATCTTGACCAGTGACCGTTTTTTCCGGCGACCATCAAATTCACCGTAAAAGATCTGCTCCCAGGGCCCGAAGTCAAGCTTGCCGTCAGTAACAGCAACCAAGACCTCTCGGCCCATAACCTGCCGCTTCAAATGCGCATCAGCGTTATCTTCACCGACATTATGGCGGTACTGAGCCACGGGTGCGTGCGGAGCCAGCTTTTCCAGCCACACCTCAAAGTCCTGGTGAAGTCCTGACTCATCGTCATTAATAAATACTGACGCTGTGATGTGCATCGCGTTAACCAAGACAAGTCCCTCTCTGATCCCGCTTTCCCTCAGACATTCCTCTATTTGGGGCGTGATGTTGATAAAACCGCGTCTACTGGGAACATTAAAACATAATTCTTTACGAAAGGTTTTCATACACCTCCTTTTCGTTCTTCCTCAGTAAACCCCGTTAGAAGGCTTTACACAGGGCATTCATCCCGTTAGAAAATTTTCTAATGGGATTTACCCCGCGTGAAAAAGCGTAAGAATCTTTAATCTTATCCCGACGCTTCCGCACGGGGTCTTTCTAACAGGGGAAGTGCCGGTTCCTTGGTTATGGTGGTAAGAAGCCTTAGGACCACCGGTCTGTTCTCATAATTGTCAGTCGACCGCCGCCATGCTTTGCCCCTTCTTTTCGTTGCATATAACATAAAATTACTATTTTCAGCAAACCGGTTTTCCTGGAGGGTGCGGATTTCAAAACATCCCATCACACGACTTCAACGGGGAGATTTATGACAAAAAATATAGGATGTAAGCAGCCAAATTTTCAGCACCTCGTTATCCCCAAGCCGTTATTCGTTTTACGTCTTTCTCAAAAACCTTTCAAAATCATTTAAGCGAACTGCTCCGACCTCTCGCCTTTTCATAAACTATTGTTCATTATGGCAATAGGCAAAACCATGCCAACCCTTTCCTTCCGTGAAATAGTTTTGACTTGCCTTCACCGTTCCTCTATAATTTCTTTTTAACGGCTCAAGACTGATTGGCGTCAGTCGTAGAGAACAAGGTTTCATTTCTGAATCTCTAATTAATTCAATTGATTTGGAGAACAGCGGAGTAAGGAACATGGCAAAAAGAAGCAGAAAAAAAGGTGTTGGTGGTACCACAGAAAAGGAATTACCCATTAAGAAAGGACCAAGCAAATTACTGGAAGAAATTTTCAAAGAATCACATAAACCTGATTGTAATCTTATCCTTTTAGACGGCAAAATCAGGGAGCTGGAGAAGTCGGGAGAAGCTTATCTTCCCTTGTTAATGAAAAGGTTGCGACAGGGAAGCTCCTCAGAACAAAAAGTAATTTTAGGTCTCCTGATCAGAAAAAAGAGTGACGAGATTATTAAAAATATTAAAAACATAATTAACGAAAACAATTTCCCCGTAAATATCCTGCGACAGGCACTGCTCCAGCTTCAAAAATGGGAAGAACCGGTTGATGAAAATTTATTAAAGCTTTTGGAAGAAGGGGAAGATATTATTTATGCCATCCAAAAATTTACTGAGCTGGGTGGGTTCCTGGAAGAAGGAACAGAGGAGACTATCTTCAAAAAGTTTGCCCCCTTGCCAGGGAACCTAAAATTTTCCATCATTAAACAGATATCAGATGAGTTTCCCAAAGCTTTTCCCTTTATCCTGCAACTGATTAAAAAAGAGACTGTCTTAGATGAGAAAATCATTAATTTGTTAGCACCAAACGCCACCGCAGAGGTTGGAGAAATTTTTAGCAACATGTTGAAGAACACCAAGGATAAAAATCTCCGCCGGCTGTTAAAGCGTCATCTGTTCCAAATGAAAAGCAGGGGCTTAGAGGTGGTGATTCCAGAAACCGAGGAGAGTGAGCCTTTAAAAATTGCAAACCTTGAGCCATCTCAAACCACGATTTACATAAGTGGCATTGATTATGTAGGAGACCGTTTAATCTTTTTGAGTAAGTCGGTTTTAAGGTGGGGAGTCCTTTTTTTTCAAATTACCCTCAGTGATCAAGATGGCATAAAAAATTTTAGTGCCTTTGATCTTAAACGAAAAGAGATAAAAAACTTCCTCAAAAAGATTTCCGAAGACGGTGTGGTGCAATTTATTGAAATCACCCCTGATTACGGTTATTTCCTAATTGATGAGGCTTACCAGATTAATCTAAAAAAAGGAATCCCGTTACCGGAACAATTTAATCATTGGAAAGTAGAAATTGATGACCTGAGGGGATCAGTAACCGAACCCATTATTTATTCTTGTATACCTCACGATACTATCCATGAGGCGACTCTCAATGCTGCGCCGGATCAGTACCATTCGCTTTTTGAGCTGAAAGAATTCAAGAGCTGGTTTTTGGAACCACGATTAGTCTGGGGGTATTTGGAAAAGTTAAGAGCCATTGAAGAGAGTCCTTTAGTTTTGGACCCCCTTCACGTTGAGCAAAGACGGGAAGCAATTTTTTCTGAAGCAGTGCAGAAAATCTTTGATGAAGATTTTCGGAGAATTTACCAGCGGCGTTTGGAAGAAACCGCTTACATGCTCTTTCGCACGAATAAGGAAGAAGAAGCTAAACGTGCTCTCTGCGCGGCCTGGGATCTTAAACCTCAAGGAATTGCTTCGGAAAAGCATGGCTTTTTACAAAAACTGGTTCACCGAAGCATCCTTTTTTATGCTGAAGGAACTGAACATCGCAGGGATAAATCTTTAATTGTCCCCAGGTAAACCCCGTTAGAAGGATTTCACAGGAGGCATTTTCCCCGTGTAAAAAAGTGTAAGAATTTTTAAGTTTATCCCGTGCTTCTTCACCCCGTTAAATATTTGATATCTAACGGGGCAAGCGGGGCATTTCTAACGGGGTAAATTCAAAGCGCTGAAGCCTCTCCACAATCTTTTTCCCTGGCATTAAATTCCCAAGGCTTCTTATATGAATGAAAAAAAACCTTTTCCTTTCTCATTGCTCACACTTACTCATCAGGGTCAATTTGGTGAGCGGTTTAAGGTTGATGAGTTCGTAAAAAGTCAAAATTTGCGGGTTTTGTCATGCTGAGCTTGTCGAAGCATGACGTACTATCAATTACTTATGTTCACCCTTCGACAGGCTCAGGGTGACATCTCCGACTTTTTACAAGT
>DATEXU010000162.1:0-15321 GCA_035256645.1 Thermodesulfobacteriota bacterium
CCCTGATGCCCACCCTCTGGATTCCCGTTCTTGTGCCCTTCAGGGTATTCACGGGAATGACATGAGGAGTTATTTAACACCGCGTCTCACCCCGCCGCAAGCGGACGAGGTTAATTACCCGGTGGAGGGAACGCACCACGCGCTCCTTAAAACCTATCAGAGACCAATTTTTATTTTTTTGTATTGACGGCATCGAAGCAAAACTGGTGGATCTGTAAGCGCGCATTACTACTCGCAACCACGGTCCATCCGGTAAGTACAAAAGAGTCTGTGTTTCTTCGTCAAATAGTTTATTATTCTCCCTCACGCTTCCTTTTCCCTGGCAGGAGGGCGCTCATCTTGCTATGCTTACTATCCGTCACAACCAGCCAGTACTATTTTGAATTTGGATACAATGTTGGTAAGTCGGAGACAAGGTAATGAATTCTGTTACAACGCAACATCGTTGGATCGTTAAAAAATTTCTCGACTCGTTACACCAGCACGGACCACTTGGAACGGTTAGACGTATTAACCTCATCATGCATGATCGCCTTGATAACGTGCCTGGTTGCAAACGTTTATTTGGCTCGATCAAGCATCTCCTCAATAACCTTCAGGAATACCTCGATGCCTCGTTTGACCGAAAGTATGGCGTTAATACGTCGGGAAGCATCCTTCTCCACGATCTCACTATTGCGGGCAGTAATCTCAAAAAGTGCTTTTGGTATGAGCCGATGTCGGCAAAAGTATTTAAGCAGATTATGCATCACCTGAATATCCCTTGTGATCAATTCGAATTCATTGACTTCGGCTCCGGCAAAGGACGGGTACTGCTGTTGGCCTCCGAGTATGGATTTAAAAAGATCATTGGGGTAGAATTCGCTCAAGAGCTTCATCGTATCGCCGGTAAAAATGTGGTCATCTGGAACCGTAATGCTCAGAAGCCGAGCACCATTGAGACCATCTGTATGGATGCAATTGGATTCCCTATTCCAAATATGCCGCTGGTTATTTTTTTTTACAGCCCATTCAAAGGAACCGTCATGGAGCACGTAGTTAACAATGTATTAACCTCCTACACCATGAACCCCAGAGAAATTGTGCTCATATTCTACGGTCCCTACAGCGAAACTAAAAAGCCGCTTACCTTCGCCGAATTCCAAGGTCGAGAACTCGAGCTCCGCGCGGACTGGTCGCAATTTATTAAATACCGTTGCTTCCTTTTTACCAGCCGTGAACTAATTTTAAAAAACCCTCAGGAGTGAAAAAGGAGGAAATAATATGGGGAAAAAAATAAGTCGAAGG
Organism: Thermodesulfobacteriota bacterium; assembly: GCA_035256645.1. Lineage (GTDB taxonomy): Bacteria > Desulfobacterota > WTBG01 > JAGOGO01 > JAGOGO01. The sequence goes on from DATEXU010000162.1 coordinate 1,288, forward strand.
GAGTTTTTGAAGGTGTCAGCAACCACAGGCGTAATCTTGGCGTCAGGTAATACTTTCTTACCTATAATACCGAATACCGGCATGGCAAAAGCGATGGCGTTACGACCAAATCAAAAAAATCATTCTTGCGCAATCGGCGGGTTATCCTAAAAAAGCATGATGATTCCAAACAAGTTTATAGATCGTCCTGGTTGTTCCTTAACGCCCATCTAACGTGCAATACTAATACCAAGTCGAATTCAAAAGCAGATCGAGGCGGCGACGAGGAATCGACGCAGGCGTACGTTTTAGTACGTCGAGGAGTATGACGAGGAGAAAACAAAGATATGAAAATGAAGGCGACTTGGTATAAGAGCAAAAAAGAAGACCCATGCAATGGGTCTTCTTTTTACATTATACCATAATGTCTAAGTCAGAGAAACTGACACAAGATTAGTCAAAATTTTAATTTATTTAATATGTTGGTGGTGCTTAAAGCTGCGGGTCCGCCTCTTGTCTTTATCGGTATCCCCCGCGTCCTCCTCTGCCGCCACCGCCATATCCTCCTCTACCACCACCCCCGCCTCCTCTGTGACCACCACCACCACCACCACCATATCCGCCGTGACCTTCAGGGCGAGGGCGAGCCTCGTTCACATTAAGAGTTCTTCCTTTTACCTCTTTGCCGTTGAGGCCGTCGATTGCAGCTTGCCCTTCCGCTTTAGAAGCAAACTCCACGAATCCAAATCCTTTTGATTGACCACTATATTTGTCTTTTATAATGGTGACGGATTCAACCTGTCCAAATTCTTTGAAAGCCAGCTTTAAATCATCTTCAGTCACCTCATACGACAAATTTCCCACATAGATCTTCATTCTTACTCTCCTTTTCTAATAAATTATAAATTTCCCCTTCGCCCAACTGTTGATTACGGGGTTTCCGACGGCATAAAGAAACAAACATTCTTTTCTTTATGACCTTCGAGGAGCCTATCGTGCTTTTAACATAACCTTAATCGCAACTTATTGTCAAGTTATATTACTCAAGGATTTCTAATACCGCGCGTTTTTTAAGCTTTGCAGATGTGGCGCTTAAAAGTGTACGAATCGCGCTCGCCGTCTGTCCGTGTTTCCCAATCACTTTTCCCATATCACTTTTATCTACCTTTACCTCAACAATAATCACATTATTACCCATTACTTCTGTTACCTGCACTGCGTCGGGATTATCGACCAAAGCCTTAACGAGCACCTCTACCAGTTCTTTCATCGCTCTAACCTCCTTTGTCACTCACTTAATAATTACTATACCATTTCCGCCTTTTAGCCACTTTCCCTATTACATTTTCTCAGTTGGTTTCGTCGGTATAAAAAGTTTTAATGAGCCTTGAGCAGTTTGTGAACTTATTAAGGTCTTATTTTTCAACACCCCTTTCCCTTTTTAAGCATTTTATAATTTTATCGCCCCTTCCTTCCTCTCTGGTTAAGAGGCCGATTTGTTCCACTTCTTGATTGTGCCTGGTTCGCAGATAAAATCCTCCGATTAGTGGCACTAACATTAATAGTATAGATCCATAAACACTCGGGATGTAGGCTGTGCCTTGCTCAGCTATAACTGCTGGACCAACATAGGGATCACTAATTAAACCATAGGTTCCGATACAAAAGAAAACTGTAGTCAACGAATAAAGTATTCCAGACCCGAAACGAAACATCGCTGCAAAAAAACCAACCCATCCAATTATTAAACCCTCTATCCATATTCTTGTGATAGTCGACATCTTGTCAGATGTTTCAGCAAAAGCTAAAAATGAAATTGCACTTAAATTATTTGACAAATATTTTCCTTGAATATAATAGAACAAATGATTTTGATAATTTTCATTTTATCCCATGCCACTCAACAGTAATTGCACAATCTGTGTAAGAAGGCAAAGGCAGACAATTTCTGTCTGGAGCACGTTAAAAGTATTCCCCGGGGTGTGGACCCTAAAACAAAAAAAGCCAATCGCCATTCTTGTATGGCAATCCGGCCTTGTTTATTCTCAGCAATCATAAAAGCCATTCCCCGTAGTACGACCCTTTTTTATTCTGCGTCTATCGTTTTTAGATTTCATATCTCTATTTTTTTATCTTTTAACCCTAACAGAGTGAAATGTCAAGAAAAAATTTCGCCCGGGGAAGGCTATTGAAATTTTACGCTTTTGAGCAGATTCTGAAAATTTCTATTTGACTTTTTCGACCCATTAGTTTTAGATTTTTTTATTATTTTTTAAGCGGTTGCGATAAATCCCGTTAGAAGACTTTCACACGGGCATTTACCCCGTGCTTCTCACCCCGTTAAATATTTGATAACTAACAGGACAAGCGGGGCCTTTCTAACGGGGTAAATTATGAAAAAATACCTTTTGATCACAGTCAAAGCTTGAAAAGGGAGCCAAGAAACAAAAATGCGATTGCGAAAAAAAATAGCTATCAGTGCGGCGGTGAGCTTGCTTTTATTGGCTGCTTTCGTGGTCGTGATCGGTCCTTGGCCGGCCTACGGCCCGGGTTATCGGGAAACGGATTACTTCCGTCATTCGATCGCTGCGATTGACAAAAGCGCACAGACCTTAAATCAAGGGACACGCTATCAATTGATGGCAGGCTGGGGTGTTTCCGACATGACACCAGAAACAGGGGTTCCCCTCGCTGGCTATAGCGGCCGTCACGGCAAACCATCCATTGGCGTTCATGACCGCCTCCATGTAAAAGCACTGGTTGTCGGAGACGGTCACAATATGACGGTCATCATTGGGGCGGACATGCTTCTGGTGCCTGAGAATGTGGCGGATGCTGTCCGAAAGGCCATCGAAGCGCGGATCCCCTTAAAGGGCACCAACATACTCTTTACCGCAACTCATACCCATAGCGGACCAGGAGCGTTCGCGCCGGGTTTGGCTTTCCGCACCGTGACCGGTAAATACGATCCCGCGGTAGAGGACCTTCTGATCCGATCTTTTATTGATGCTGTAGACCAGGGTTACCAGTCCATGAAGCCCGCCAGGATCGCGCACGGTCGCGTGGATGCCAAAGCCTTCATTCGCAATCGCACCCGCCGAGCGGGTGTCGATGCTGACCTCAACTACGCGGTAATCGAGCGAGAGGACGGACAACGTTGTTACCTGACCCGTTTTTCCGCTCATCCAACGATTCTTGGCAGCAAAAATTTTGAGCTTTCTGGAGATTATCCGGGTTTTTTGCAGCAAACCATCGAGCAATCTACCGGGGCAACCGCCCTATACCTCGGGGGGGCAGTAGGCAGCATGAGCATCCAGAAGGCAAAAGGCGCGGAGCAATTTACCCGGGCAAAGATGTTCGGTGAGACGTTAGCTCGAATGGTCCTCGACCAAACAGAAAAGGGGCTCTGTTTTCAGGATCACGTGGCGGTTGCATCCATCGGCGCTCTTATTGAACTACCGCCCTTCCAGCTGCGCCTCGGCATAGATGGCTGGCGTGTTTCACCCCTTTTAGCCCGAATCCTCGGTATTCGCGGAACTGCCTGGCTGCAGGCAGTTCGGATAGGAGATTTGCTTCTTATCGGCACACCAGGAGATTTCAGCGGTGAAATCAGTGTTGCGTGGCATGAATGGGCTTCGAAAAAAAATTATGATTTATGGGTAACCGGTTTTTGCGGTTCCTATGCGGGATATATTTCACCGGATAAATATTACGGAGAAACAACTAACAAAAAGGGATCACTTGCTTATGAAACCGGATTGATGTCCTGGTGCGGTCCCGACCAAGAGGCTTTTTTTACCGACTTGATGAAGCACATGGTGGAAAGCATAGGCCCTTCCTCACTATCCCCAAACAGCCACGTAAAATAACCTAACCTCACTCAATGATGAGAGTTTTTAAAAATGCTTTGGATCGTGCGAAGAAAAAAAGCCGCCCGTACCAGGGAACCCCGTTTCCAAGCCTCTATCCTAATGAAAATATAATGTCCCCCCTCGAACCAATCTTTTTTGGAACGTTTCGGATAAGCTGCAAAAAAACTGCCGGCAACTAATTCTGGTTATTAGCAAAAACAAAAACGGTTATAGACCGAAATCTTATAACCATTTGATTTTCATTGTAATGAACAAAATTTAATACCCCAATAAGTCCGTGCAAAAGTGCTTTGCGTATAGCGGGAATAATAAAGCATGGCGACAAACAAGCAACCAAAGGGATTGTGTAATGCCACGGTGGTATATTCGAACTTTATGGAACTGAAGGGCAAATCCACTTTTTTCTTGATCGGGTGATTATTTTGGTGAATAATGCAACACTTAACTGCTTTTGTGGTGTTCGATGAGTGTTTGAAGATATGTGTTTTACCTTAAATTATCAGTGGGTGAAATTAACTGGCAAAAGAAAAAAATGTTTTTTCAAAAAACCATCTAAAGGCAGACATATGACCATCCGCAAAAAGACACTGATTACAATTGTTATAACGTTCCTTACTCTGTTCATATTTCTTTACATCACTTCGCAATTTATTTTGTTAAAAGGTTTCGGTAAGCTTGAGAAAGAGGGAGCCAGCGAGACGGTTAAACAAACTTTGAATATCCTTGCCGATGATATCTCTAAATTAGACGATTATACTTCTGATTGGGCTTGGTGGGACGATACCTATGAGTTCATAAAGGACGGTAATCAGAATTATATTAATGTTAATCTTGTCGATGAGACTTTTTCCAACTTAAAACTAAACCTTATGGTTTTCATTAATGTATCCGGTCAGATTATCTTTAGCAAAGGCTTTGATCTTCAAAAAAAACAAGCAATATCTGTTCCCCAAAGCTTAATAAACGTCCTCTCTCCCCAGAGCCTCCTTTTGCGCCATTCCAACACAGAAAGTAGCATAACAGGGATCGTTCTTCTTCCTGAGGGCCCACCAGTGCTCATTGCCTCACGGCCAATTCTGACGAGTAAAGGTGAAGGCCCAATTCGGGGAACTCTGACCATTGGGCGCTATCTGGATTTCTTTGAAATCGAACATCTGACAAAAATAATGCGATTGCCTATAACCATACTGCCGTTCAAAAATGAGCAGTTGCCTCCCGATTTTCAAACCGCGCGCGCTCTATTGTCGAAAGAGTCATCGTTTATCCCACAACCTATCAGCAACGATCTTTTTGGAGGTTATGCTCTGCTTAACGATATCTATGGAAACCCGGCTCTTCTGCTGAAAGTCGAAATTTCCAGAAAAATATACCATCAAGGTAAAATCAGCATTTTTTATTTTGTCATATCGCTTTTAGTTACAACTATTGTGTTTGCCATAATCATCATGGTCCTTTTAGAAAAGCAAGTCCTTTCCCCGCTGGTTTTACTCGGTAAAAGCGTTAACCAAATTGCTGAAAACGGTGACCTAACGAAGCGTGTGCCGACAATAGGAACGGACGAATTCTCGATTTTGACTGGCCAGATTAACCAGATGCTTAACGCACTGGAACAGGCGGACAAAGAAAGACAAAAACTCGAAGCCCAGCTCCAACGCGCTCAGAAGATGGAGGCAATCGGAACCCTGGCTGGAGGAGTAGCTCACGACCTCAATAATGTTTTGTGTGGTCTTGTGGGGTATCCCCAGCTGTTGTTAATGCAAATTCCGGGCGATAGCCCTTTAAGAGAGGCTATCTTAACCATACAAGAGTCGGGAGAAAAAGCTGCTGAAATTGTGCAAGACCTGTTAACGTTAGCAAGAAGAGGAGTGTCTATCTCTGTCGTAATGAATTTAAACAATATCATATCTGATTATCTGAGATCGCCTGAATATGGAAAATTAAAAGCATTTCACCCTAACGTTCATCTTGAAACTAATCTTGCAACCGACCTGTTAAACATTTTGGGCTCGCCAATTCATTTATCTAAGACGGTTATGAATCTTTTGTCTAATGCCGCGGAAGCTATGCCGGGTGGGGGGGGGATTTATATAACAACAGAAAACATCTACCTTGACAGACCAATAAAGGGTTATGACGATACCCAGACGGGTGATTATGTGGTCTTGACTGTTTCCGATACCGGCATAGGCATTTCTTTGGAAAATAGAGAAAAAATCTTTGAACCTTTTTATACGAAAAAGATCATGGGAAGAAGCGGAACAGGATTGGGAATGCCGGTCGTATGGGGAACAGTAAAAGACCATAACGGTTATATTGATATTCATACCACTGAAGGAAAAGGAACTACCTTTACCCTTTACTTTCCAGCGACCAGACAAGAATCAGCCCAAGATAACGCTCCGTTGCGCCTGGAAGAATATAGCGGCAAGGGAGAATCAATCTTGATTGTTGATGATGTGAAAGAGCAGAGAGAAATAGCCTCACTCATGTTAAAAAAATTGGGATACGCTGTCACATCAGTTGCAAGCGGTGAGGAAGCGGTTGAGTACCTGAAAAACAATTCCGCGGATCTCTTGGTTCTGGATATGATAATGGACCCCGGAATTGATGGGCTTGAGACCTACAAAAGAATTCTTCAACTGCATCCTATGCAGAAGGCAATCATTGTAAGTGGATTTTCTGAAACCGAACGAGTCAAAGAAATCAAAAAACTGGGTGCCGGAGCGTATGTAAAGAAACCATATCTGTTAGAAAAAATCGGACATGCTGTCAAGCTTGAACTCGACAAATAACAAATGAGCCTATCCAAGAAGGATACGCCCGATCAGTCAAAATTAATCCTGACTGGTTTAAAAAATCTGAAAAGCTTTATTCCTCCTGACATGCTCGAACCGCCAAACAGATGGTTAACCGCCTATTCTGAAGAGACAACACCAGATAAAAAAACAGGATCAATTAAGAAAATACCGTCTTGATACCAGATGCTCTTCTATATCTTTTGACTTGTTGTGGTAGCAAAAAACAAAAAAGGGCTACCGAATAAATCTTGTAACCCCTTGATTTTATTAATGGGCGGTACTGGATTCGAACCAGTGACTTCCACCGTGTGAGGATGGCACTCTCCCGCTGAGTTAACCGCCCTGTGCTTTTCTTAATACCAATTTTTTTCTCTGTGTGCAAGAATTTTTCTTCTTTATATTTTTTCTTGACACCCATTCACCACTCCCTTTATATTTTCATAAAAAACCAGTGTTTTTTTCATGTAATCGAAACACTGACCAAAAATAAAAGGAGTTTCGCAATGATCAAAGTCGGCATAATTGGTGGTTCCGGATTTGATGATCCCCGTATCATAGATAACATGAAAAAGATCAAAAAACATACCCCTTACGGGGCGACGTCGGATTTTCTCATTGTTGGGGCTTATCAAGGGATAGAATTAGTGATCCTCGCTCGGCATGGAGAAGGACATCGGATCGCGCCTTCCAATGTCAACTTCCGAGCCAATATCCGGGCAATGAAAGACTTGGGGGTAACTCATATTCTTGCCACCACCGCGGTTGGTTCCCTCCGGGAAAACATTAAGCCTGGTCATTTAGTCTTTCCGGATCAGTTTATTGACCGCACCGTCAAAAGAAAATCTACTTTTTTTGAAGGACATGAGGTGTGCCACATCGCTATGGCTGATCCTTTCTGCCATAAGCTTCGGGACAAGCTCTCCCGCGCCGCGCAAAAATTGGGGTTGGAATACCATAGCAAAGGGACGATCGTCACTATTGAAGGCCCTCGGTTTTCTACCCGCGCGGAAAGCTTGATGTTTAGGCAGTGGGGAGCTGACGTGATCAACATGAGCACTGTTCCGGAAGTAGTTCTCGCCCGGGAGGCGGGTATTTGTTACGCGACGATCGCGATGAGCACGGACTACGACTGCTGGCATGAAAGTGAGGGTCCGGTCACTTGGGAGATGATCGCGCAGGTTATGAATAAAAACGTCGAAAACGTGAAGAAACTTTTGTTTGAGGTAATTCCCAAAATTGATTATAGCGAGTGTGAATGCCGCGAAGCGATTAAACAGGCAATGGTATAGAAAACGGTTTAAACTGTTTGAACCGTTCAAGCGGTTTAGAGGTGATCCAGGAATCCTTCTATCAAACTGATAAGGTTTGGCTTTGCTTTTTGAACAAAGGCAATCACTTCTTCAAGCGGGGCTGGGGCAAGAGCTTCGGGTCGGTTCACGTTCGCGATAATGGAAAGTCCCAACACTTTTATGCCGGCGTGAACCGCGACAATCACCTCCGGAACCGTGGACATGCCGACCGCATCCGCGCCGATCATTCGAAGAAATCGTGTTTCCGCAGGAGTCTCCAGACTTGGTCCCTGCACCGCCACATAGACCCCTTTTCTTAAAACAATTCCCCGTTCACGAGCAGCATCTTCTGTTTTCTGGATCAATTGCAGACAATACGGCGCATTCATCGAAGGAAAGCGATCTCCTAAACTTTCAACATTGGGGCCGCGAAGCGGATTGTCGCCGATGAAATTGATGTGGTCAGTAATCACCATAAGCTCGCCGGCCGAAAAACCCGGATCCAGCCCTCCGGCAGCATTGGTAATGATAAGGGTTGAAATTCCCAACATCCGCATTACTCTTATCGGAAAGGTTACCTCTTGCAGGGTGTATCCTTCGTAGTAATGGGTTCTTCCCTCTAATACCATCACCGCACGCTCTTTCCACAAGCCACAAACCAACTTTCCGGTGTGAGATTCCACCGTGGAAACCGGAAAAAAAGGAATCTCCTGATAAGGAATCATAGTCTTTACAGCAATTTTTTCTCCTAAAGATGAAAGTCCGGTGCCGAGGATAATGCCTATTGAGGGGGTAAAAGGAATTTTTTTTTCCAGGAAGGTCGTCGCCTCACGCAAAGCGACTTTGATATTTTCTCTCATAGATAGTCACGATCTCCTATTTGCTCGCTGATTTAAACAAAGGAAGCTCAACCGCAAACGTCGTACCTTCCTCGAGCTTACTTTTCACCTTAATTGATCCCTGATGATCCTTGACAATTTTATGGGCAATAGTAAGTCCCATACCCGCCCCGGAAAGCTTTGAACTAAAAAATGGATTATAGATGCTCTTAATGTCGTCTTCGGATATTCCTCTTCCCGTATCGGAGATAATCACCTCCAGGCGATTCCCATTTTTTTGTTGGGTGGTTATATGCAGAACTCCGTCTTTTCCCATTGCTTCGATCCCGTTTTCAAAAAGATTGGAAAAAACAATCTCCATATTTTTCCTATCCACTCTCACCAAGGGGAGGTCAATAAAAAGATCTTTGTCGACCGTGATATTTGTTCCTTCAAGTTTATCCTTCACCTTTTCCAAAGCATGGTCAATGACGATATTAATGTTGCTGGGTTCAAAATCAGTCGAGATATATTTTTTTAGTTCCGTGATCCAAAAAATCATCAGCTCAAGCCGCTCGATCTCTTTGATGATGATATCAACATAAGTGCTTAAAGGATTATCCGGGGGCAACGCGCGCCGGACCCGGCGGGCAAACCCCCCGATCGTGACAATCGGGTTTCGGGTCTCATGGGCAACGCGGTCGGCCATCTCGCCCAAAGCGGCTAACTTTTCCGATTCTGCCAAACGATCACTCTTTTCTTGTAATTCCTCAGTCCGTTTTTTTACTTCTCTTTCCAGTTCCTGACTGAAATTTTTAATTCTCTCAAACTGCCGCACATTTCTAATGGCGATTGCCAACTGCTGTCCGACGGTTTTCCCAAATTCTGAATAATCTTCAGGGAAAAAACCTTTCTTTGCCTTTGATCCACACCCCAATACCCCAAATACTTCTTCACCAATCGCAATCGGCACCAAAGCAAAAGATTTTATGCCTTCTTTAACCATCGGAAGGTTAGAAATAGGTTTATTGGTTTTTTCTGCATCTCTGACCAAAATAACTTTGTTGTCAAGAAAACATTCCCCGGAATAGCTATCCATGCTCGGTTTCCACGCTGCAGCTTTTACGAATTCAGCGCTCAACCCTCGAGAGTATTTGATCCGCAGATACCCATCATTATCCAAAAGCCGAATCAACCAGATATCGGCCTTAAACTCTCGCATAAGTAAATCCAAAACCGCTTCCATAATTTCTGAAAGTCGTAAAGACGAGCTGATTTTTTTACTGGCTTCGAAAAGAACCGAGAGTTCCTTGACGCTCCGTTGTAATTCCTCGCTCTGTTTCGACAAAACCAGATTGGTTTTTTCCAAGTCTTCTTTGATGCGGAGAAGTTCATCGGTCTGAGCTTTAAGTTTTTCCTCCCGTTCTTGTAAAGATTGAGACATCTGGTTAAAGGTATCGGCAAAACGTCCGATTTCATCATGCGAAGGAGGCGTGATGTGAACAAATTCTCCGCGCCCGATCTTTTCTGCTTCGCGAGCAAGGATTTTAACCGGCCGGGTGATGTTACGCGCTAAAATATAAGAAAGCGAGAAAGCAAGAATCATCGCCATAACAATTAAGCTTACAAAAATCATTACCACTTCATTACGCGCGTAATAGTATTTTTCCTCAAAAATTCCCACACCCAAGGCGCCGATCGGTCTTCCCGAAACACTCTTAATTGGCTCGTATGCAGTGATATACCAGCAATCAACTACTAATGCCCGTTCAAGAAAATCTTTTCCCTCAACAAGTACTTTTTGAGATACTTCGGGGGACAGTAGAGTCCCAATACCTCGATTTCCTTGTTTATCTAAATACGTTGTAGCAATGCGAAGGGCCCCCAAAGATATTGTGACAACCTCAACCTCCTCGGTTTTACGAGACACCTTTTTAAAAACAAGGTTTGTAATTTTATCCACCAGCCCATAGTTGCGATTAAGAATAACGCCACCCGCAAGAACCCCGATCAGCTTACCTTCCTTGCTCAAAACGGGAACCCCGGCACCCAATACTAAAGCACTATCTTCTTTTTGTTTTAAGGAATGCCCTGCCTCAGGAATTGGGATAAAGGGGATCGCTGCCTTGCCGGCAACCCTTTCTCCTTCCTTATTAATGTCATTCCCTGAAATTACAAAGGCAGTCTGAATGATCTCTTTGTTGAGTGGTAAGTGAACCAGCGGATGGGAAGAAAAATCATCTCCATCTTTCTCAGGGTTATGCGCGCGGTAGATAATTTTTCCATCAGGATCAGTAAGGAAAAGGATATCCAATCCTTCATTTTTAAGTATCTGGTCCAGTTCAGTTTTGATTAAAGGCAAATCACCTTTCGGTAAATTTTTCTTTAAAAAAAACCTCTCCGCAGTTATCTGGATTTTTGTTCTAATATTTGTCAGCTCTTGCTCATAAATTCCCCAGGCAGCATTTAAATCAGCACTTACCCGCTCCTTGGTCTCCTCAATCACTAATTTATTGATGAGATAATTGCCTGCTAAACCGGCTGAGATACCGGTAAAGCCGACCACCAGTAAAAAAGACAAAATAAATTTATCTCGAAGGGTTGGGGTTATTTTTAGAAAAGACATGGTAATGTTTATAAAACGAAAAAAACATTTTTTAGATAGATTTTATTATTTTTTCAACCGCTTGTAAAGCTTTAAGGAAACCATTGCTTTTTAATGAAATTGTGATACTATTTTAAAAATTTTTTCTCATAAAAACTTAAAAACTCAAATAATATCCATGGACTTTGATAAACATTTACAGAATCTGCGAAAAAAAATTAACCGGACAGATGAGCAGATACTCAATCTCATCTCCGCGCGAGCGCATTTCGCAAAAGAGATCGGGATGTTCAAAAAAAAATATAAGATTGAACCGTACTCAGCCAACCGGGAAAAAATTATTCACCAAAGACTGGAGAAGCTGAATCACGGCCCGCTGAGCAATGAAAATGTAAAAATTATTTTTGGAGAAATAATTTCCGCGTGCCTCTCTTTAGAAAAATCGCTAAAAATTGCCTACTTGGGGCCAGAGGCTACTTTTTCTCATCAGGCGGCATTGCAGCAATTTGGGCACTCGCCCCGATTCATCCCCTTCCCGACAATCGAAGGAATTTTTAGAGAGGTGGAAAAGAAACAGTGTGATTATGGAGTGGTGCCGATAGAAAATTCCACGGAAGGTTCAATATACCGAACTCTGGATATGTTTATTGAGACCCCGTTAAAAATTTGTGCGGAAATTTCCTTAGAGGTCTCTCTTTACCTCTTGAGTTCGCGTGACCGGATCGAAAATATCAAAACGATCTATTCACATCCTCAGGCGTTAGCCCAGTGTAGTCGTTGGCTGGCCCATCACCTTCCGGATATCCCGGTCAAGGAAGCCTCAAGCACCGCCCAGGCCGCCAAAAAAGCCAAAGAAGATTCCTCGGTAGGAGCGGTTGCCGGCAAGCTTGCCGCAAAAATCTATGATCTAAAAATTCTTAAAAACAAAATTGAGGATTATCCAAAAAACATCACCCGGTTTTGGGTGATTAGCCGGCAAAGCCCGGAAAAAAGCGGTCAAGATAAAACCTCCATCATGTTCTGTATCAAACACAAGGCAGGATCATTACATAAAATAATTTATCCTTTTGCTCATTATGGGATTAACATGACTAAAATCGAATCCCGCCCTTTAAAAGACAGCCCGTGGGAATATTTTTTCTTTGTTGATGTAGAGGGACATGTTACCGACACGAAGTTAAAAAAAGCTCTTAAAGAAATAGAAAAGATAGTCAAATTTTTAAAGGTCTTAGGCTCCTATCCCCGGAGCACATAATGCAGAAAACGTACCTAAAGGGTGCGGCTACATAGGTTGTAATTTGGTAGTCGCAGGCTTTAGCCTGCGTAGAATAGTTTTTCAACAGCCTGCTAAAGACGTTACCTTGGACCAGAGTGATCTCCTTTGGTCTTTTTTGTACCTTGTATATTGAGCGATTTTCATTATAAAACCAGTAAGGCAGGCGTCTCGCCTGTCCTGAAGGGCGAAATGACCGGACAGCCGGGACGGCTGTCCTACCGTGGTTTTGGCGCCTTAGCAAACAAGAATCGCTCAATATACAAGGTTGTAATTACTTTCAAAGGTGAGAGGATTGGAAAGAGAGTGGTTTATGATTTCTGCTGACCGCTTAGTAAGTGAAGGGATAAAACAGATTACTCCTTATATTCCCGGAAAGCCTATCGAAGAATTAGAAAAAGAGTATGGTATCAGAGGAGCAATTAAGATGGCTTCCAATGAAAATCCCTTGGGCCCTTCCCCCAAAGCTATCGAAGCCATGAAAAAGTGCTTAAGCACTATCCATCGTTATCCGGATGCAAACAGCCTTTTGCTCAAGGAAAAGTTATCAATAAAATTAAGCATCCCTCAGGACTGTATTATCCCCTCGAACGGGTCAAACGAGATCCTGGAACTTGTGAGCAAAGTTTTCTTACGACCGGGACATGAGGTAATCATCCCTGAACCTACATTTTCTCTTTATGCCAAATTCACTCAAGCAATGGATGGTGCCCCGATAAGGGTGCCTTTAAAAAATTTCAGTATTGATTTGCGCGCAGTGTTGGAAAAAATCAGTCCGAGGACAAAAATAATTTTTATTAATAACCCCAACAATCCAACCGGCACCATAGTAAAAAAGAAAGAGTTTGAAGAATTCCTCAAAAATATTCCCGCTACTACAATCATTGTTTTAGACGAAGCTTACGGTGAGTTTGTCGAGGAGCCTGATTTTCTCCAGGGCAAAAATTATTTGGGCGCTCAGCATTGGATTATTACTCTGAGAACGTTCTCTAAGATTTATGGACTTGCGGGGTTACGCATCGGATACGGATTAGCTCCGCGGGAATTAACGCACTATTTGAATAAAGTGCGCCAACCCTTTAATGTGAATTCTCTTGCTCAGGTTGCGGCGTTAGCAGCCTTAGACGATAACGAGCATATTGAGAAAACTCTTTGGATCGTCTCTGACGGGAGAAAATATCTTTACCGGCAATTAGATCAACTCGGAGTAAACTATATTCCCAGTCAGAGCAACTTTATCATGATCCACCTGGGAGAACAATGCCCCCGCGTGTATGATTCCCTGTTACGGATGGGCGTTATTGTGCGGCCATTAACGTCCTTTGGTTTTCCCGAATATATTCGGCTCAGTATAGGGACTTCTGAAGAAAATAAAAGATTCATCGACACCTTAAAAAAAG
>DATEXU010000163.1:0-2688 GCA_035256645.1 Thermodesulfobacteriota bacterium
ATAAGGGGGGTGAGAAAAGAAGCCAGCGTTGCAATGAGGAGGGCATACTTTTTTGTTGTTTCATTCTCTGATGGTTTAAAATCAGAAAGAAAAATTTCACTCATTAAAAGACAACCTCACAAAGTAATTTTGTCCAAAAAATTCCGATTATCAAAACCCAGGTAAAGTATTTTTTACTCCATTAGTAAATAACAATTTATTTCCTCTAACCTTATATATAAAAAGGGAAGGTGCATGGAAGATAAAAAATTATTAACTGACAAAAATTAGTTGATTAACTGATTTTTATCTTTAAATTTTAATTAATGGCATGTTCTAAATAAAACCTTTAGGAAGAATTTAAAAAGAATCATTTTTTTGCAAAGAAATTTGTTAAAAACTAACATATAATCATATCAAGGTTTTTTCTCAATAAGATTTTAAATTTTTTAAAAATATAAAGTTTAAACCTAAAATAGAAATTTATGAAGAAGGAGAAAATATCATGACGTGGCTTCCATATCTGTCATATATCTCCCTGTTAGCCTTGGTTGGGGGAATTGCCGCCAAGGTGATCAAGTACATCCGAATGCCTATTCACCTTCGGTGGGAGCTTTATCCTATCCCCCATGAAAAAAAGGATGGCTCCTATTTTGAAGAAGTTGACTGGTGGAAAAAGCCTCGGAAGAAGCATTATCTTAATCAGATTATTTTTATGGCCCAGGAGATACTTTTTATCCGGGCACTTTACCACAATAACCGGAAGATGTGGTACGCTTCTTTCCCCTTCCATTTTGGTCTCTACCTGGTGATTGCGTGGCTTGCGCTTCTTGTGGTGGGGGCGTTTCTTAAAATTTTCGGGGTGGCAAGTGGATTGTCTGAAGCCTTGCAGTCTGTGGCGGTTGTCGTGGGAGTGGCAGGGATGATCTTAGGGACCATAGGATGTGTTGGCTTGCTCATAATACGCGCAACCAGTTCCGATTTGCATGGTTATACCGCCCCGGTTGACTACTTCAATATTCTTTTTATCTTTGCGGTGTTAGGAAGCGGCATCATTGCCTGGGTTTCTGCTGATCCTCATTTTTTAGTTGTTCAAGAGTATATTCGCGGACTGATCACCTTCAGTGCGGCAGCAACACCGAGTAAAACCATTGCCTGGCACATTACGCTTTTTTCTCTCTTTCTTATTTATCTGCCCTTCACGCATATGACCCACTTTTTCATGAAATATTTTATGTGGGATAAGGTGCGGTTTGAAGACGAACCAAATTTTCGTGGCAGTAGTATTGAAGGCAAGATTGCAAAAGTATTAAACTATACACAGAACTGGTCAGCTCCGCATATTCAAACCGGTAAGAAGTGGAGTGAGACAGCTTCAAAGGGAGTAGAATAAATGAAGAAAAATAAACTTACGTTAAAAGATATGAGTAACGCATCCGGACAATTGGTAGAACTTAACCAGGAAGAGTTTATGAAGCTCCCCTACCCTTATGACACGCCGGAATCACAGCCTCCTTTAAAGCCATTAACCGATGCAGTAAGAGAGAAATACGAATGTGACCTTGATGGCTTCATGGCCATCAAAATCCCCCGGCCTAAGAGGCGAGATGAAGAAGAACGATTAGTTAACAAATTTTTAGACGGATTACGTAAGCTCCTCAGCAAGGAAAACAACTGGACCTTCCTTATGCCGCTATCGCTTTCCCTGGAATACTGCGCCAAATGCCAGACCTGTAGTGATGCGTGCCCTATCTACGTGTCGAGCGGAAAAAAGGAAATTTACCGGCCTACATTCCGCGCTGAAATTCTCCGTCGCATTGTCAATAAGTACATCAGAAAGCAAGGTGCGTTCGCCCTCAAAATGACGGGTAATAACATTGAACTCAACTGGAAGTTGGTAGCGCGACTGGCAGAGCTTGCTTATCGCTGCACGCTTTGTCGAAGATGTGCTCAAACCTGCCCCATCGGAGTGGACAATGGCCTGATCACTCATGAGTTGAGAAAGCTTTTTAGTCAGGAGTTGGGGATAGCTCCGGAAGAAATCCATACTAAAGGTTCGGTTCAACACCTGCAAAAAGGTTCCTCCACCGGCATGATCAAGCAGGCTTTTGCAGACACCCTTGAGTTTTTGGAGGATGACATTGAAGAAAAAATCGGCCGAAGAATAACCATGCCGATTGATAAAAAAGGAGCGGAAATTCTTCTCATCCACAATGCCGGCGAGTATCTCTCCTGGCCGGAAAATCCCTCAGCTTTCGCGATCATTTTCGACGCTGCCGGCATTGACTATACCTTATCGAGTGAGATTGTAGGGTACGACGCGGTCAATTATGGGCTGTGGTACGATGATGTCCAGCTTGCACGAGTGGCATTGAAGCACGCTCAGATTGCTAAGGATCTTGGGGTCAAAAAGATAGTGGTGGGAGAATGCGGGCATGCCCACAAGGCTATTTCCGTGATCGCCGATCGGGTTTTCACCGGTGACCTCAATATTCCCCGGGAAAGCTGTATGCCCATATTGGAAGATATTGTAGTCAACGAAAAAATCAAGCTCGATCCTCGTAAAAATGATTTTCCGGTGACCCTTCATGACCCTTGTAATATGGTGAGACTCATGGGCGTCGTTGAACCGCAAAGAAGGATATTAAGAAAGATTGCGCCCCAGTTTCGAGAGATGGAACCTCATGGAGTGGAGAATTACTGCTGCGG
>DATEXU010000164.1:0-5052 GCA_035256645.1 Thermodesulfobacteriota bacterium
CTTTAGAAAGAAGCCCACCATCAACATTAACCGGGATGCCTCCTTCTTTGTAGGTCTCTTTGGCTCGGATAAGGTCTTTGCCTTCACCGGGTTTGGCAAATCCCAGATTTTCATACGCCATCATTTCGGCGATGGTAAAACAGTCATGGACTTCTGCTACGTCTATTTCCTTGGGGCTTACTCCTGCCATCTTGTAAGCTGTATTTGCTGCTTCCATGGCCACGGTAAGTCCGCTAAAAAGATCGCGTCCGGCCATGTTAACTGCGGTTGATGCAGCGCCGACACCTAAAATCCATACTGGTTTTTTAGAGAAGGCCTTGGCTTTTTCTTCGCTGGCCAGGATAATACACGAACTGCCATCCGCATTAGCGCAACAGTCGCCTACCCGGAGAGGTGATGCAACCGGCCCGGCCAGGCTATTTTCCGGATCTTTGAACATCTCCATGGTAACCGGCTTTTGATAAACCGCCCGGTCATTGATTTGTCCGTAGGTTGCCGCCTTTACCCGGATTAACGCTAAATCATCTTCCGTGGTGCCGTATTTTGCCATATGAGCGCGCGCATGGAGAGCATAATAAGCAGGCATCATGGTGCCAAAAGGAGATTCCCACTGGATGTCCGCACCCCTTCCCATACGCTCTTGCGACTCGGCGGAGGTAATTTCCGACATTTTCTGAAATCCGAGGATACAGACAATGTCATGGAGACCAGCCTTCACCATTGAGTAGGCAACCTTTAATCCGGTGCTGCTGGATGAACAAACGGTTTCAAGATAAAAGGTTGGCTGGGGGGTCAATCCCAGGTATTCAGCGAGAACCCCAGCAGGTGACCTCTGCTTATCATATTCCGGTGCAGAGCAGATGATTGAGGCATCAACGTTTTTACTGGTAATGTTTGCGTCTTGTACTGCCTCTCGGTATGCTTCAAAGGCTAATTCCCGAATACTTCCCGGATAGCCGCGAACAAATTTACTTTGGCCTACGCCAATAATCGCAACTCGTGCCATTTTTTCCTCCTTATTATTGACCTATAACCGTTACCTGTTTATTAACCGACGTACCCGCCATCAACTCCGATAACCTGGGCGGTAATCCAATTTGCCTCATCCGAAGCCAGAAACACGAAAATGGGGCTAACATCGTCCACTGTCCCAAACCGGCCAAGCTGGATTCTCCCCATATACACATCCTTTAACTTCGGATCGGTGCGGATAGTTTCAGTCATTTCTGTCTCAATAACCCCGATCTCCACCGCATTCACGGTGATTCCCGCCCGCCCCAGCTCTCGGGAGGCAGACTTGGTGAATCCGATCAAGCCGGCTTTAGCGGAAGCATAATTGATCTGGCCGGCAGTGCCGTATACCCCGGCGGTGGAAATAACGTTGATAATCTTACCGTATTTCCGGTCCCGCATATGATTAGCCACGGCTTGCGTGCAAAGAAAAGCGCCTTTAAGGTGAATGTCGACAACATCATCCCACTGTTCTTCCGTCATTTTCCAAAGCATAGCGGCCCTTGACACGCCGGCATTATTTACCAGGATGTCTACTTTGCCAAACTTTTCCAAGGCTGTTTTTACCATGTTGTCGCAATCTTCTTTCTTAGCCACATCCGCCTTCACTACCACGACCTTCCGGCCCAGCTTTTCGATTTCCTTGGCAGTATCATTGGCGGTGTCCGGATTCTTGGTGTAGTTTACCACCACATCGGCACCTTCCTGGGCATATTTTATTGCGATGGCCCGGCCTATTCCGCGGCCAGACCCAGTTACGATTGCTGATTTACCTGCGAGTCTCATGTTTGAAAATCTCCTCTTAGATTATTATTTATATTTAAAATATTTCTTTGTCTTTGAGTAAACGTTTATTGGGAGGTAAAAAAAAACCATATTGGTGTGTAAATGTCAAGTTTTTTCGCAGAAAAAACCAAAAATTTGTGGTAAAATATTCACAAATTAAATACTTGGGCGGTTATCGCAAGCAACAGTTTCATCCTGATAAAAAAACTTATATTTTTAGCACCTTAAAGGAGGCAGGTTGATAGGCAGGGTAAAGGCATCACCCGTGTTGGACGCAATGAAGATGAGTATGTCCGGAGACGACTCTCTGGCTTTACAAAACGTTCTTGGCATATTGGGGGAGAGAAGAATCAATATCTGGTTAGGCGTGGAAATAAAAAATAAAGAAGATGTCATGGATATTACTTTATGTTTTGACCCCCAGGAAACCGATGGGGTTACCACCCTTATTCATAAACATTATCCAACCATCCAGTTTTCCATGATTAAATCAGTAAGGATTATCTCGGTCTTCCCTTTCCGGGATAATGCTGAGGTTGCTTTTCGGTTTATAAAAACACTGGAGGACAACGCGGTCCCCGTGCTTGTTTTAAGCACCTCGTTATCCTCGATATCTTGTCTTGTACCTCAGGAGTATTGCTCGATTGCTACAAAATCATTGGAAACAACTTTTGGAAATTCATGAACAGCGAAAAAATCCGCGCTTACCGAATCATCAGCCATCAATTTTTGACCCTGGTCCGAATAGAATTTCCTGGGGGCTCTGACCCCTTGTTGGGAAAAATTTTTGAGATTTTTAAACAACGCGCTCTCTCGCTTCGTTTTCTTGCTTTAGAAAGGGCTTTGCGCGGTGCAAAAGTCCTTTATCTGGGGGTGGACCTTCTTTCGGAAGAAACGGTTGGGGAGCTGATTGATGCTCTGCGGGGAATAGAAAACCGCAAAGAACTTGCTTTGATTTCCCAAGTGAGCATGGCCATGCTTTATGGCCCCCATTTCGGAGAAATGCCGGGAATTTTTGGGCTGACGTTCTCGGCGTTTGTTGGTTCAGGCATTATCCCCTTAGCAATAAGCGCTTCTTCCTCATCCCTCTCCTGGTTGTTTCCTTCCGGTCAGTTTAAAAAAGCCCTTGAGATTCTTCATGGTATCTTTGAATTCCCAAAGGTTTTTTCTTCCTGGGATGAAAATAGCGATGATCTTTGAGTAGAAAAAATCCGGATGACGTTATTTACCCCGTTAGAAAAGCCTGTGTGGAAGCACGGGGTAAAATTAAAGATTCTTACACCTTTTCACACGGGGTTTACTGCGGGTCTTTTTTGAGAAAATCGTTAATTTGGATTACTTTGTCATGAAAGGATGGTTCTTTTTTAAGGTGGCAGCCTTTTTCGATTTTTTCGATATATTTTGATAGCTCTGGATTTTTTTGGATAATCAAGTCTATTTGTTTTAATAACTCTTCAGCCTTGAGCTTTATTTCGCTCAGGTCCAAGTCAAAACCAACAATTTCTTTTAAACACCCAAGGATCTGGCAGGTAATGGGGAAGTTATTGTTGGTAAGATATTGCGGGACATGGCCCCAGATACTTATTCCCCTGATTCCGATTTCCTCCGCTTCCTTGAGAAGAAAAGTATGGATGCTTACCGGGCCTTCATATTTCGCGTCTTTTATGCCTGAAGCAACCACTTTGTGTCTCAGGTTATTATCAGTAAACACTCCTGAAATCCAGGGGTCTTGCTTGTGGGTGACATAATCGTATGTTCCGCCTATGGTAATAAGCATTTCAACGTCAAAATCAGTTGCTAATTTGAGGAAAGATCGGGTAAACTGTTTCCATCGAAGCTGTGGTTCTTTACCGAGGAAAAGGATCACATCCGGGAAACTGGTGCTCTTTTTATAAAAGAATTCATACGGGGAGAAAAGAAGGTACTTTACTTCACCACCATCAATTTTGGCATACGGACGGTTATTAGAATATTTATGGAAAAGATCAGGATTTACTTCAGCAAACTTTTTTACTCCCAGCCCCTTTTTTAAAAAACTTAATACATCAGATGAAATGCAACCCGCGTTGGGCCAGCCCTCAAATCCGGCAATAAGGATGGGGTGATTTAAATTCGGCTTTTTAGAAAAATTGATGAATCTCATATCTAAAGTATACTCCATAGTCTTTGTGAGTCAATTTTTTTCACCCTTTCCCATGCTTCCAAGGGGAAATGTGAGACATAATGATTATTTTTTCTATTAGGTCGGGTAGTTTGATATGAAGCGCGTTGTTTTAGCAATTGATCTTGGGGGAACAAATATTCGCGTTGCCGCGATTAATGAACACGGAACTATTAAGAAACGGGTTCAAAGGCCGACGCTCGCTCATGAAGGCGAGGCATCGGTTTTGCGAAGGCTCATTTCCGCGCTTGAAGAAGTTTACCAGGCTTTCCCCGAAAAACAGATACAAGGGGTTGGAGTGGGTATTGCGGGAGCGATTGATATTGAAAAAGGTATTATCACCCAGTCGCCGAACCTGTCAGGGTTTGACGGCTATCCTCTGAGAGACAACCTTCAGGCATCTTTTCTCAAACACCTCACCATCATGATCGACAATGATGCTAATCTTGCGGCCATGGGGGAAAAGTGGAAAGGGGCCGGCGCAGGTGTCAATGACTTGATCTGTCTCACGCTCGGTACGGGTATCGGCGGCGGCATCATCATACACGGTAAGCTGATACATGGCGCTGATGGTATGGCTGGTGAGGTTGGTCATATCACTGTTGACCCACAAGGCCCGCGGTGTAACTGCGGCAACCGCGGCTGCTTGGAAGCGTTAGCGTCAGCAACCGCCATCAGAAGAGAAGCGATCGAAGCGTTACGCAAGCACCCAGAGAGTGAGCTACACAAACGGTGTCACAATGATCCAAAAACCATTACCGCTGAGATGGTGTATCAGTCCGCCACAGCCGGAGATCAAATCGCCCGAAATATTTTTCAGGACATGGGCAGATATCTCGGCATTGGTATTGCCAGCTTGATCAACATCCTTAATCCGGAGATGGTTGTTCTTGGCGGTGGAGTAAGCAAATCCTGGGATATGTTTTTCCCGTTTACCAAAGAAGAGGTACAAACGCGTGCGCTTAAGATCCCGGCGGCGCGGGTAAAAATAGTTCCGGCAGTCTGCGGTGATGACGCGGGATTACTCGGCGCAGCGTATTTAGTGTTTCATGCTGAAATTTGACGGGTTAGATGTCCCAAATGTCCCATTCCTC
>DATEXU010000165.1:0-3321 GCA_035256645.1 Thermodesulfobacteriota bacterium
AGTATCGGGAAGGATTACCACAATCAGTTTACCTTTGTTTTCCTTCCTTTTTGCTACTTCCAGCGCCCCCCAAACTGCCGCACCGGAGGAAATACCTCCAAGGATTCCTTCTTTAAGCGCAAGTTGCCGGGCGGTCTCTCCAGCATCGTCATTGGTAACACAAATAATCTCATCAATGAGGTCAATTCTTAATACGTCGGGGACAAAACCAGCGCCAATGCCCTGAATTTTATGCGGACCGGGTTTGCCGCCGGAAAGCACGGGAGAGTCTTTTGGCTCCACGGCAATTGCCTTAAAATCAGGTTTACGGAGTTTGATCACCTCCGCAACGCCGGTGATCGTCCCGCCGGTTCCCACACCAGCTATTAATATATCCACTTTGCCGTCAGTCTCTTTCCAAATCTCTTCCGCAGTCGTTTCCCGATGGATTTTTGGGTTAGCGGGGTTCTTGAACTGCTGAGGGATGAAAGCGTTTCCCATTGTTTTTACCATCTCTTCAGCTTTGTTAATGGCCCCGGTCATTCCTTCTGCGCCGGGGGTGAGAATAAGTTCGGCCCCAAATATGCGAAGCAGTTGCCTTCGCTCTATGCTCATGGTATCCGGCATGAAAAGAATTAATTTATACCCCTTGGCTGCGCATACAAAAGCCAGAGCGATTCCGGTATTTCCACTGGTGGGCTCGACAATAACCGTATCTTTATTGATCAGACCATTTTTTTCCGCATCTTCAATCATACTCAAGCCGATTCGGTCTTTGACACTCGAAAGAGGGTTGAAAGACTCAATTTTAGCTACCACCTCAACCTCTACTCCCGCGGTAAGGCGGTTCAAACGAACCAAGGGGGTATTCCCAATTGTTTTAGTTATATCAGGATATATTTTTCCCATGGTGTCTCCTTTTTATTATTACTAAAATAAAACTGGAAAGTTTTTAACTACTGATTAAATATAATTAATTGATTACAGATAAAAAAACCTTGTCAATGGTTTTTTACTGAAAATTAATTTATACCCAACTAAATTATTTGAACTCAAAAAAAGTTTGCTTTAAAAGGAATCTTTTTAAAAACCGAAACACCGGGTTGACAGAATTCGAAGGGCGTGAGATTAAAATTATTGATTACCCAAGAAAAACAAGTCTTTTCCTTTAATTTTCAGGGAGGCAACATTATGAAATCACCCGTTGATGATGAATTGATAAAGCAAGTATGTGAAACCGGCTATCGATCTCATCAGCATTTTCGGGAAGAACTTCCGAAAATAGTTGAAGATATTGTGGAGACATGTCATAGCGGCGAATGTTTTGAACAAATGTATTCTGAGGTTATTCCATCCCGTGAGGCGATTATTGAAATCATCCATCGGCTCCGAGAAATCTTGTTTCCAGGTTATTTTAATAAGGAAAAAACCGACCCAATCAACCTTAAGTATCAAATGGGGCAGTCCGTAAGTGTCTTGTTTGAAATGCTGGCGGAACAAATTTCCCGAAGTTTTCAGCACGATTGCCTTCGATACCATAAGCCATGTATTAAATGCAGCGAGCAAGGCGAGCATGAAACGGTGATTTTTTTAAAATCAATCCCAAAAATCCGGCGATTATTGGCAACGGATGTGCGCGCTGCTCATGAAGGTGACCCCGCCGCTCAAAGCTTTGATGAGATTATTTTTAGTTATCCGGGCATCTTTGCGATTATGGTTTATCGCATTGCTCATGAACTTTATGAACAGAAAATACCCCTCATTCCTCGTATCATGACTGAATACGCTCACAGTGTCACGGGTATTGACATTCATCCTGGCGCTCAGATTGGAGAGAGCTTTTTTATTGACCATGGGACCGGAGTTGTTATTGGGGAAACGACGGAGATTGGAAAAAACGTCCGGCTTTATCAGGGAGTCACCTTGGGAGCGCTGTCTTTGCCCAAGGATGCTGGAGCGCAACTGAGGGGAAAGAAACGTCATCCAACGATTGAAGATGATGTAATTATTTATGCGGAAGCAACTATTCTTGGTGAAAAAGCAGTTATCGGAGCGCGTTCGGTGATCGGAGGTAATGTGTGGATAACTGATCCAGTACCACCGGATACCAAGGTGCTATTTGAAACACCCCATTTAATCTATAAATAAAAATCTGGTTATCTTCTTCAGAAAGTTTGACAAAAATAAAGTTGAACTTTATAATTTCCGCATGCATGTTTTCCGCTTCTAATCATCTGCGTTTAAATCCCTTGCGGGCAAAGATGCAGCAGAAACCGGTCTGATTGTCTGCCGCGTCAAGAAGCCAACCACCCCAAAAAGATAAGGGGCGGAAAGAAACCGGGAGTCTTTGATGGGAAGAATCTTTAAAACTTATGAGAAAATAAAATAAGGCCGAATCGCCGGATTAGAAAGGTGATTGGCCTTTTTTGGTTTTTAATTGGTCGAACAAGCATATAAATATTACACAACGTGAGTTCGTCTGTTCCTGTAGGGTGCGCTCCCCGAGCGCACCGCTTATTTACTGTAGTTCGGTGTTAAAAAATGCTGCCAAACCGAAAACAAATTCATTTAAAAGATTTTGATTATACTGATACCAATGTGGTTTATTTTTTGACTATTTGCACGTATGGAAAGAATTCTTATTTCAAAAAACAGAAATTTGCAAAAATTATCGCTGATGATCTTAATTATCGTTCGCGTGTTGCTCACGAAGTCAAACTATATGCCCATTGCCTTATGCCGGATCATGTGCATGTGCTGCTTAAATTAAACGAAGGATATGGAAAATCAATTCAGAATTGGGTTGCGGCTTTTAAAAGATATACCGCACGGGTATTATCCATGATGTATGGAGTAAAACCTTTATGGCAGAGTAATTTTTATGAGCATATTGTCCGGAAAGAAGAATCGCTAAAGACAATAACCGAATATATTGCCAATAATCCAGTCAGAAAGAATATGGTCAAACAATGGGTTGAATATCAATTTTCGAAAATCAATTATGACGCATTCGATACGCTTCATTGATAATGTAGGGACTGCTCCCCGAGCAGTCCGCAATAAGTTAAATCGGCGTGTTCGGGGAACACGCCCTACGGAAAAACGATTAAATTGTAGGACGAGCCCAATAAATAAATTAATCCCCTTGAGAGGGGTGTCACAAAGTGACGGGGGGTGTAGGAATGTGTTGATTTTTAAAAAATATTCAAACGGTCTTATGCCGCAATTTTTGCGTCGTTTAGGGTTTTAGTCAAGATACATATAATCAATGTTAGGTGTTCTCTATGTCGAAGCTTTACGAACATAACTAGGCATAGAAGAGATACCTTTGGGTACGTTGGT
>DATEXU010000166.1:0-2887 GCA_035256645.1 Thermodesulfobacteriota bacterium
TTCTTTAAAAGCGCGGATCTCAAGTTCTCTTTCGCAGATCATCCGCAGGGCGGGAGATTGCACTCTTCCGGCGGAGAGGCCGGAGCGGACCTTGCGCCAGAGAAAAGGACTTAAATTAAATCCAAAAAGATAATCGAGAACCGCCCGGCCTTGCTGGGCGTCAACGAGCGGCATGGAAACATCTCTCGGATGTTTCAGGGCCTCGGTAATTGCCGGTTCAGTGATTTCGTGAAACGTTATTCGCTTAAGCGCAAATTTTTTCTTTTTTCCCTCCTTATTAAGACCGAGCGCTTCTACCAGATGCCAGGCAATGGCCTCTCCTTCCCGGTCAAGGTCGGTCGCCAAATAAATCTCCTTGACACTGTTCAGGGCTTTTTTTATCAGGGTGAGATGTTTGGCGCTTTGAGCGATGATCTCATAGTGGGGGGTGAAGTCATTCTGTATGTCCACCGAACCTGACCGGCTGGGAAGTCCTCGGACATGTCCCATGCAGGCCATAACCTGAAATTTTTCCCCTAAGAATTTATTGATGGTTTTAACTTTTGTGGGTGATTCAACAATGAGTAAAGATTCTGCCATGCCTTTAACGCTCACATATGTTAATAAACATTTTTCCGGGTAGTTGTTTTACCAATCCCTTGAGTTCCAACTCAAGGAGTAAGCTCGAAACCAGATTGGGTCGCAGCCCGCTGTGTTGGATGAGGTGGTCAATATGCAGGGGATTACTGTCGAGCAGGTCAAAAATTTTCCGACCTTCAGGCGTTAATCCCTTTGTCTCCGTCGGTTTCCCTTGCCGGGAGGTTATTGGCGCTTTGTATTGGGGCAGCACCTCCTCGATAATATCGTCCGGGTCCATAATGAGTTTCGCCCCTTCTTTGATCAAGCGGTTAGTTCCCTTGCTCCAGGGAGAATCAACATTGCCGGGAACCGCGAAAACTTCTCTTCCTTGTTCTAAGGCCATCCGGGCGGTGATCAGGGAACCGCTCCGAAAGGAAGCTTCCACGATAACGGTGCCTAAGGAAAGACCGCTGATGATTCGATTTCGGGGAGGAAAATTGATTGCTTCGGGTTGAGTTCCCAAAGGAAATTCCGATACAATCGCCCCATGCAGAGTAATCTCTTCAGACAGTCCCTTATTCTCCCAGGGATAGATGAGGTCAATGCCGGAGCCAAGCACGGCCAACGTCCTTCCTCCTCCTTCCAGAGCGCCTTTATGGGCACAGGTATCAATCCCTCTTGCTAAACCGCTCACAATGGTGAATCCTCGTTCGGTCAAGGTCCGGGAAAGACGTTTGGTCATTGCCTTTCCATAGGATGAAGCGTTTCGGGAGCCAACCACGGCTAAGGAGAGGTTGTCTTCTTCCCGCAGCTCTCCTTTGACATATAAAAAAGGCGGGGGGTCATAAATTTCTTTTAGATTTCGAGGAAACCGCTCATCCTGTATGGTTACAAAGGTAATCCCCTGCTTTTCGATCTGGTCCAATTCTTTTTTTGCCCAATCGTTATCTTTGAAAGCAACGATTGCCTCAATCGTCTGCGAGCGAAGGCCTTCAATTTTTTTCAGCTCCTCCGACGAGGCCTGAAAAGCTTTTTCCGGGGTCTGAAACTTTTTAATAAGCCGGTTATAAAGAACATTGCCTACTCCGGGAACCTGGCGAAGGCTAAGCCAGAAGAAGGCTTCCTGTCGACGATACAAAGGTAACGGGCTTTTACTTGACAATGTATTAGTTTTTAACATAAATTAAAAACACAGCCAGCGTAGCTCAGCGGTAGAGCAACTGATTCGTAATCAGTCGGTCGGTGGTTCAATTCCACTCGCTGGCTTTTTTGAGCCGCCCAGGCCAACCCCATTCTCACGTGGTTTTTTCTTGGCTTTGCGAAGACCGAAAAGTGATTTTATTTCCGGTATCATTTCAATTTTTTTTTGTCAATGAATTAATTACCATAATTGTGGTTAGAGGTTAAGAACTCCGGAGCGTTCGTAACTATCAGGTTGTTGAAAAACTCATAAAATATGCAAAGTGTCATGCCGAACTCGTTTCGGCATCTCTTCAGTGCATCTAATAAAATCAACGAGTTCTGAGACCCTGAAACGAGTTCAGGGTGACAACAAAACTGGCATTGTAACTGCCTCTTACGTAATTATCGCTGGATTGAGACAAAATACTTTATTAAAATAAAAGAAGAAAAACAAATTTATTTCTTAAAAGCTTACTCTTTTGGCATTTAAAATCAATCGAGGAGGTTTTGAGTGAAACACCCGGGTAATGATTTTGCTGATTTTGATCCTTTTGTCCCGAAGCATGAGCATTCTTCTAAGCAGTTTGATCAGCTTGAAGCTACGGTTTTATTTTGCACCAAGTGTAAGGAAGCAGTCCCGGTAAGAAAAAGGCTTCTTTTAGCTCTGCCTGAAGGGGATAAGTATGATTATCTTTGTGTTTATTGCGGGGATTCCGTGGGAACAAAAATCGAGCGCGAAGAGCAACCCATTAAATTACTTTTATAATTAATGACTTATAATTTAGGGAGGTATGATATTTTTGAATTAATGTAAAGTCTAATTTTTATTTGACATTTAGTGAGAAATATTATAAAAAATTGACATTGAGGTGGAATTCCTTTTTAAATTTGTCAAAAAGGAGAAACACACGTGAAAAAATTCCGAACAACATTTGGGTGATTGCCCTTTCAGTTGCAACATGGACTCTTAGGGCATTTTTATTTTTGGGCGAAAGCGAATGTGGCAAAAGTCCGTTTATGGTTCGACAAGCTCACCACGCACGGACCGCGGCAGTTTAAAAATCAATTAGTTAGCCGTTCACCCTGAGCGTGTCGAAGGGCGAATGGCTAATTGTGACACAGTCTCAAAGGCGAGAGGGACAAGGGG
>DATEXU010000167.1:0-3783 GCA_035256645.1 Thermodesulfobacteriota bacterium
AACAATGCGGAAAACACGAAAAACAGATCAGGGAAGAGGTGCTGCCTCTCCTTGGTTTTCATTCGGGTAGAAAGATTTTTCACGCCCTTCAGTCTCTCAGCCACTTAAGCTACGAATGGAAGGAGCTGGTTATAAAAAATGAAATTTCTTTACTCAATGCCGCAAAAGTTTCTTCGTTTTCATCGTTAGACCAGAGAGCCTTAGACACTGTGCTTTCGGGATTAAAATTAGGTGAAAACAAATTACGGGAGTCTCTGGAGATGACTGAAGAGATTTGCAAGCGAGATGAGATCTCGCTCAGCGAGCTTTTTTCTTCCGAGCATTTTAAATTTTTGGGGCGGCAGGAAGACCTCAACATCACTGAAAAGACCGAGCAGTTTCGAAAAACACTCAAGGCTATACGGTATCCAGAATTCAGTCGGAAGCAGCAAGAGTTTCATGATATGAGAAAGAAACTCCTTCTTCCTCCATCAGTCGGCTTGGAACCTCCTGATTCCTTTGAGGGCGATAAACTTAAAGTGATCTTCGGGTTTCGTTCTCCCGAAGAATTTCGATTCATCCTGGAGAAATTGGAAACTGCGGCGGATAGTGAGGCATTAAAAAATTTATTAATGATGCTTTAATAATTTATTGAAAACAAGATAATTAACCGGGTGATGGTTATATCCATTGTTAAATTCACTGATCATGGGAAATCTTTTTTATGTTTACAGACAATTAATGATCATTACTGACAGGAATTATTATTTTAACTGTCGTGCCTCCGGGGTCACTGAATAACCGTATCGTTCCATTATGACCTTCGACAATCTTTTTAATAGAAAATAGACCAAGACCGGTGCCCTCAATGGTATTTCTGGCGCGACTGAAACGCTGAAAAGGCTGAAACAGGTTTTGAATTTTATCGGCCGAGATTCCTTCACCCTCATCCTTTACAATAATCACAGCGCTGGAAGCATGCCGTACAACCTGCACGTGCACAGTAGAAGATTGGGGACTATATTTGACGGCGTTTGATATTAGGTTGAGAACCACCCGTTCTAATCGCCTCGAATCCCCCTTTATTCGGCATTCCTCGTTCCCCTCAAAAACAATACGGTGGGTGGTAATGAGTTTGCTCTGCATTTGATGAATATTTCGTACCAGAGAGGTTAGCTCCACCTCTAAGAGATGCAAAGACAAATTACCCGTTTCTATCTGAACGGAATCCATTAAATCG
Source organism: Thermodesulfobacteriota bacterium (assembly GCA_035256645.1). Lineage (GTDB taxonomy): Bacteria > Desulfobacterota > WTBG01 > JAGOGO01 > JAGOGO01. The sequence goes on from DATEXU010000167.1 coordinate 1,220, forward strand.
TAAACCAAATTCTCGAGATATCCGGTTCGTTCGATGATATGGTTCAGCCAGATTAAATTTTCATCGGAGGCGGAAATCTTTTTTCTTAACCGGTGAGCTGAAGCTCCGATCATGATTAATGGATTTTTCAGGTCATGCGCAACAGTGGCAATGAAATTTTGGCGGTCCCTTTCCAGGTCGCAAATGGCTTCCGCCATATCATTAAATGTTCTGCATAACATGCCGAATTCATCATTTCGATAGTCCTGTATTCTGATATGGAAATTTCCCCGGCCAAAAATCTTCGCGGTCCGCATGAGAGTAAAGGTTGGCCGAATGATTCTTTTTATAAGAACCAACGATCCGAGTACTACCACGATAGTCACAAATGAAATAAGAATTTGCGACCATCGGTCAACAAGTCTGTCGAGCCTGCTGCTTGCCTGAATAGTCTCCTTCATTTGTTTCTGATTTTGCTCTCTAAAATTTTCAAGGGCCTGCAATAAATTATCGGGTAAGAGAGTCATTTCTTCCAGAGTAACCGGCTTATCCGGCATTGTGGCGACTTTAAACCTCTCAAATTCTCTTTGAATATTACCGATCGATTTTCTTTTCTTCGCAGAAGTCGCGTTGTTGTGAAGCTCGCCAATGAGTCTTTCTGCTTCTTGAAGTTTGGAATTTTTCAGCTGGTAGTGGCGAACGTCATGGGTTTCTCTCCATAAAACATCTTCATGGTGTTCTGTCAGTATTAAAATCTCAAGCTGATGAGATGACTCCAGTGCCCGGGAGTCAGAAAAAATTCTTTTATTCATTGATTGAAGCTTACCCCTGCTCACCGTTAAAGTGACGGCAAGAATGAAAAAGCAGATTACTAATCCACTCATCCATAACAACACGAATCCTTTAATGCTGTTTTTTTGAAAACTCTGCCTTATATTCATGAGAGTAGAGACACTATCATTATTACTGAGGCTTAAAAAAGCCGAAGAAATTTAATCAGCCTGAACAATCACAAACTGGGGTGGCTTAGTACCGGGTGCAATGGGCGCAATCCTTTTCGAATTCTTCAATGATTTCATCGGTGAGTGTCGGCGAAACACCGGCGATCATCTCCAGGAAAGTTTCCGTTGTGACCTGGTAATCCTCTCCCCGCACGTATTCCCGCTCAAAGGCTTCTTGCCTGACCTTTTCAAAAAGGTATTCGATGTCCGCAGGGGTGAAAAAGGGGATCATGGAAATAATTTTGCCTACATCTACGTTACCATGATTAGTACTGAATAAAAAATACTCGAAAATAGTTTGACGTCCCTGGTCGTCTAAACCCCCGACCGGGATGACGCAGTCGAAGCGCCCGGGCCGTAACAGTGCCGCGTCAAGTTGTCGGATGTAATTTGTAGCACATATCAGTAAAATTTTTCGATCTTGTCTTTTGAGCAAAGGCACTTGTTTTAGAAACTCGTTCGTGATGGATTTATCAATGCGGGAAGCATTATCTCGACTGGTCGCGATTTCTTCAAACTCATCGATGAACACCACCGCTTCGTCGAGTTTGCGGATCTTTTCCATCAACCCCATGAGGTTGATGCCTAAGCGATCCTCTCCTTCAACCATCAAAGTGCTGGGACTAACCTCAATATACCACCACTGGAGCACGCCCGCGATTGCTCGTACAAAGTGGGTCTTACCTGTACCCGGAGGTCCAAAAAAAATGATGGTCCGGGGTGGGATGACCCCATGTTTGCGCGCCAGATCGGCCTCCTGAAGGGGAAGAATTATTCTTTTCTTCACGATTTGTTTGGGAGGCTGAGTATCAGAAATGGTATCCCAAATCGATCGGTCTATCATCTGGGCACCCAGTTCCTTGAGGAGGTGAATCTTTTCTTCTTCGTCCGGACCTTTGTGCATGGGTTCAACATTTTCGACAAAGTCCAGACACGCGACCTTGATACCCACATCTCGGTCTATCCTTTGGGACAAGAACCACTTGTGCTGCAGGATTTTCGGCCACAGTTCGCCGGCGATTTCCGGCTCAAACTTGTAGCCGCTATAGTTGAAAATCTGTATAGCGCATTCTTCAGGGAGAGGGATATCAGCCTCGATTTCCATAGGTATCTCCGGTTGCCTGGTTGCAAAAACAGATGCCATTTAAAACATATCCTTAATAAAAACAGATTGTTAAACTAAAGGATTCCTTGAGCAGGTCTCATATGGTTTGACTGGCACACAACTTAAGATTTAACGACAAATAAACACCAATAAAGTTCTTCGTCAGAGGACAGGTAAAATTGATTTTTTGTTTATTTATCCAAGCATTACCTAAGAAAAAATTATTAATTACTTTCGATCATGTGAGCCAATTTATTGGAATACATAAAATTCCCTTTTTACCCCGTTAGAAATGCCCCGCTTGCCCTGTTAGATATCAAATATCTAACAGGGTGAAGAACCACGGGGTTAGATTAAAGATTCTTACACTTTTTCACGCGGGGTAAAATGCCACGTGTGAACTCCTTCTAACGGGGTTTACTTAATAATTAAATAGAGAATTGTTGCCACTTTCTTAAATTTATGGTTATTTTATTGAT
>DATEXU010000168.1:0-15042 GCA_035256645.1 Thermodesulfobacteriota bacterium
AACAGCACAATATGTCATTCCCGCCCCGTATCAAGTACGGGGTAAACTCCAGCGGGAATCTATAAGTAATAATTCTGGATTCCGGGTCAAGCCCGGAATGACACCGAAGGATCATGGAGATATTTATTTGCCGAGGTAATAGTAATAAATAAATCTGAGCTACTTATGAAAAATTTGATTGAGAAAGCAAATGTGCTCATGGAGGCGCTTCCCTATATCCGGCGGTTTTATCAGAAGACTTTTGTGATAAAATATGGCGGCCACGCCATGAAAGATGCCAAGCTCAAAGAATGCTTTGCCAAGGATGTAGTGCTTTTGAATTACATCGGGATAAGGCCGGTTATTGTGCATGGAGGAGGGCCTCAGATCGGGAAAGTTTTAGACCAGATGGGGATAAAGTCTTCGTTTGTTGATGGGTTAAGGGTGACGGATGGAGAAACCATGGATGTTGTGGAGATGGTTTTGGTCGGGAAGGTTAATAAGGAGATTGTTTCTCTTATTAATCATTATGGCGGAAACGCAGTTGGGGTGAGTGGGAAGGATGGCTCGCTCATTAACGCAAAGAAATTAAAGCTTACCCGTCAGACCATTCCTCATCACCCGCCAGAAATTATTGATATTGGGATGGTGGGAGATGTGGAAGCGATTGATACTCAGTTAGTAAAATCTTTGGAAGCTGAACGGTTTATTCCGGTTATTGCGCCGGTTGGCGTCGGTAAAGAGGGAGAAACATATAATATTAATGCCGATACCGTAGCAGGCGCAATGGCTGCAGCTCTCCAGGCAGAAAAATTGATCCTGATGACTGATGTTGAGGGAGTAAAAGATAAACAAGACAGGCTCATCCCTACGTTGAATGCTAAGGAAGTAAAACGGTTATCCTCAACCAAGATTATCAAGGGGGGGATGTTGCCCAAGGTAAACTGTTGTCTTAATGCCCTCAAAGATGGCGTGGGGAAAGCCCACATTATTGATGGCCGGGTGGAACATGCGCTCCTGCTCGAAGTCTTTACCTCTGCCGGGGTTGGAACTGAGATTGTGCTCCGTTAAAAAAGAGTAAGGCGTAAAACGTAAAGAGTGAAGACAGGATTTTGCGGACTTCTTTTCTCGGTAGTCTTCAGGCTTTAGCCTGCGTAACACAAGAAGTGAGCCAAGAAGTATGAATTTAATAAACGAAACTGATAAATACATATTTTCTACTTACAAGCGATTTCCGATCGTTTTGCTTAAGGGAAAAGGGACCAAGGTTTGGGACCAGGATGGAAAGGAATACCTGGACTTTGTGACCGGGCTGGCCGTCTGCAGTCTGGGTCATTGTCATCCAAAGGTGGTGGAGGCAATTGAAGCTCAGGCGAAAACCATCCTCCATGTCTCGAATCTCTTTCACACAAAACCCCAGATTGAGTTAGCCCGTTTGCTGGTGGAGAATTCTTTTGCGGACAAAGTCTTTTTCTGCAACAGCGGTGCGGAGGCAAATGAGGGAGCAATCAAGCTTACCCGCAAATATATGCGGGATAAAAAGGAAGACCGTTTTGAAATCATTGCCGCGCATAACTCATTCCACGGCCGAACCTTAGCAACCATCACGGCCACTGGCCAGGAAAAATTTAAAGAAGGTTTTGACCCCCTGCTTCCCGGATTTACGCATGTCCCTTTTGATAATATGGATGCTATTCAGAAAGCAGTTACGGAAAAAACCGCGGCAATTATGGTTGAGCCCATTCAGGGTGAAGGCGGAGTTAACTGTCCTTCGGAAAATTATTTTAAGGAACTGAGAGCCTTTTGCGATGAGAAAAAACTTCTTCTCATTTTTGATGAGATTCAGGTTGGCTTGGGGCGAACCGGAAAGCTTTTTGCCTATGAGCACTATGGAATAACCCCGGACATCATGACCTTAGCTAAGTCTTTAGCCGGGGGATTGCCGATCGGCGCGCTGCTTGCGCGGGATGAAATAGCCAAAAGCTTTATTCCCGGGACCCATGCTTCAACCTTTGGGGGAAATCCCTTGGTTACTGCCGCGGGAATAGCTGCGTTTACGGCTTTGAAAGACCCAGCCCTACTGGAAAACTGCCGTACTGTAGGAGTTTACTTTATGGGAGAGCTTAATCAGTTAAAAAAGAAACACTCAGTAATTCGCGAGGTCCGGGGAAAAGGCCTCATTATCGGCATGGAACTCACGATACCGGGAGCTGAGATTGTGAACAAATGTCTGGAGCAGGGAGTGCTGATCAATTGTGTGCAGAATAATGTGCTCCGGTTTCTTCCTGCTTTGATAGTAAGCAAAGAGGAAGTGGATCAAGTGGTCGCACTATTGGACGAAGTTTTGCCATCATCATAGAATATTTTTATCTTTACCCTGTTAGAAAAGCCCCACGTGCCCGGTTAGATATCAAATATCTAACCGGGTGAAGAAGCACGGGGTAAATGCCCCGTGTGAAAGCCTTCTAACGGGGTTTACCGATGATTATTTTTTTAAAGCACATCGTTGAGGAGTTGAACCATGGTTAAAAAAATTGTGCTGGCTTATTCGGGGGGGTTGGATACCTCGGTAATCCTCCGCTGGTTGGTTGATACGTATCACTGTGAGGTTATCGCTTTTGCTGCTGACCTGGGTCAGGAGGAAGAGCTTTCGGGTTTAAAGGAAAAAGCATTAGCCACGGGTGCAAGCAAAATATATATCGAAGATCTTAAAGAGGAATTCGCCCGTGACTTTGTTTTCCCCGCGTTAAGGGCAAACGCTGTCTATGAAGGAGTCTATCTGATGGGCACCTCTCTTGCGCGGCCGCTCATCGCTAAAGCGCAAATGGAAATTGTTAAGAAAGAAGGCGCGGATGCTGTTGCGCATGGCGCTACCGGCAAAGGCAATGATCAGGTGCGCTTTGAGCTGACCTATTATAGTATGGATCCGAATATTAAAATTATTGCTCCGTGGCGGGAATGGGATTTTAAAGGCCGTAACGACTTGATTGCGTATGCACGGGAAAAGCATATTCCGGTAACCGTTACCAAAGAGAAACCGTATTCATCTGACCGCAACCTTTTTCACATTAGTTTTGAGGGAGGAATTTTGGAAGATCCTTGGATGGAACCTCCGGAAGATATGTTTTGTTTAACGGTTTCTCCGGAAAAAGCTCCTGATGGCCCGGCGTATATCGAGATAGAGTTTAGCGATGGGAACCCAATTGGGGTGAACGGCGAACGGATGTCCCCGTATCATCTCTTGTCGTATCTCAACCGGCTTGGCGGCGCTCACGGGATCGGTAGAGTAGATACGGTGGAGAATCGTTATGTGGGAATGAAATCCCGTGGCGTCTATGAAACGCCCGGGGGAACGATCCTGTTCAGCGCGCATCGGGCTATGGAATCGCTCACTATGGATCGAGAAGTTATGCATTTAAGAGACTCCTTGATCCCCCGCTATTCTGAGCTTATTTATTACGGATATTGGTTTTCCCCGGAAATGAAGGTTTTACAGACAATGATCGATGAGACTCAGAAAGGAGTCACCGGCACCGTAAAAGTGAAGCTTTACAAAGGAAATTGTATGGTGGTGGGGCGCAAATCACCGTATTCTCTCTATCACGCAGACTATGCTTCTTTTGAAGCTGATCAGGTGTATAAACAAAAAGATGCGGAAGGTTTCATTCGCCTTAATGCTTTAAGGCTAAGGCTAAGGGCGCTTACCGCTAAACATTCTTCTTAAGGGGATTATGAACTACTTACATTTTTGTTGTCAGAAACTTTGTTTGTTTTTCTTTGTGTTGGTATTATCAATCGGTTGTGGAGTAAAAGCTCCACCGATAGTGCCGCGTTCTCCGGTCCCTCAACCTGTCAAAGACCTTGAAGTCTTTTCGCGAGGGGGGACAATTGTTCTTCAGTGGTCAATTTCCAAAAAAAATACTGAGGGTAAAAAACTTACTAATCTGGCCGGATTCCATATCTGGCGAAGGTTTATCCCGATCGAAGAAAAAGGTTGTCGCACGTGTAAACCTGATTTTGAGATGCTCATGGAGCTTGAATACGAAGTGCCTCTCGGGGGAGAGACCGAAGAAAAAATGGCCTATTGGGACAGCCAGGTAGAAAAAGAAGGTGCTTACTCCTATTACGTCAGTTCATATACTACCATGTGGGTCGAAAGCACGGGTTCCAACGTACTATCTCTCACCTGGTCTCCTCCTCTTCCTCCGCCTGTTTCGGTAAAGGCGAACCCCGGTGACCGAGTGGTGGATTTAAACTGGGAAGTCCCCCCTGCACTCGCAGGGGAAAAGAGGTTTGGAGGATTCAATATCTACCGTCGCAGTGCCAATGAGAGCTATGACGTTATCCCTCTTAATTCGAGTCCTATTCTTCAAAACCATTTTCAAGATAGTGCGGTAACAAATGGAGAAAAATATTTTTATGTTATCCGTTCTCTAAAAACTATTGAAGAAGGCGCTATCGAAGGAAAAGATTCACCTGAAATAAACGTTGTCCCGGAAGACCTTACTCCACCGGCAACGCCCCAGACAACAATGGCTTTTCAATCTCCGGAAGGGATCGTGATTACTTGGGAGCCAAACATTGATTCTGATCTCGAAGGATACTATGTTTATCGGCGCGGAGAGAATGAGTCCCACCCAACCAGGGTTTCTCCTCTTATTAAAGAAGAGACTATGTATCTGGACAAGACCTTTGCTCCGGGACTCACGTATTATTATTCGGTGACGACAATTGACCAATCTCCTCGGCACAATGAAAGTGATTTTTCCCAGGAGCTTAAAGTAGCAACAAAGAAACCTTAAACAAAAATATACAGGATGCACTACTTTAACTTTAAAAATAACGATCTTTACTGTGAGGATACTTCCCTAAGAAGCCTGGCAGAAAAATGGGGCACCCCGCTTTACCTTTACAGTCATCGCACGCTGCGCCGCCACTTTGAGGTGTTTGATTCAGCCTTTGAACGCTACTCCCATTTGGTTTGTTTCTCAGTCAAGGCGAACAGTAACTTAGCGTTGTTAAAGATTTTTATCACCCAAGGAGGAGGGGCTGATGTGGTTTCGGGGGGGGAGCTTTTTCGGGTCTTGAAAGCGGGGATTGATCCGAAAAAAGTTGTTTATTCCGGGGTGGGAAAGACCGAGGAGGAGATTCGTTGTGCTTTAGAAGCAGGAATCCTCATGTTCAACATCGAATCCTCTGAGGAACTCAAGGTAATTAACCGGCAAGCAAAAGAGCTTCATACCAAAGCCCCGATTTCTATCCGCGTTAATCCGGATATTGACCCTAAAACCCATCCTTATATTTCCACGGGTTTAAAAAAAAATAAGTTTGGGATTGATCTTCCCCGCGCCCTGGAAGAGTACCGGTTTGCTCGAAGCCTGGAACACATTGAGATAATTGGTGTTGATTGTCATATCGGTTCTCAGATTACGGAAACCGGACCTTTTGTGGAAGCGCTTCGTAAAATAAAAACATTGATCTCCGAACTGAAACACGAAGGGATTGCCATCAAATACTTAGACCTTGGCGGTGGGTTGGGAATAACCTATGCTCAGGAAGTTCCTCCGCATCCTAATGAATATGCCGAAGCAATTTTAAATGAAATACACGGTCACGACCTTACCCTGATTTTAGAACCAGGCCGGGTAATTGTTGGAAATGCCGGCGTTCTAGTAACGAAGGTTCTTTATACCAAGGCTACTCCAGAAAAAAATTTCGTCATCGTGGATGCAGGAATGAATGACCTTATCCGGCCGAGTCTCTATAATGCTTATCAAGACGTTGTCCCGATTGCCAAAACAACTGAAGAGCGCTATATAGCTGATATTGTGGGGCCTATCTGTGAAAGCGGAGATTTTTTAGCCCGGGACCGTGTGATGGCAAAAGTTAAAAAAGGAGATTTTTTAGCAATCATGAGCGCAGGCGCGTATGGATTCGCTATGTCCTCGAATTATAATTCCCGGCCGCGGCCTGCAGAGGTTCTTGTTGCCGGCAAAGACTCCTTTCTTATCCGGCAAAGAGAAAGTTTTGAAGACCTTATTCGCGGAGAAACAATCCCCGACTTCCTTTCTCATTGCTCCACTTCCCGGTCACGATAGCGTAGGGAGATAATAATTTGAATGGCCTGATTATTATCAATAAACCTCCGGGAATAACATCCTATACTGTCGTCAAACGAGTAAAGAAAATCCTGAAAGTCCGTAAGGCCGGGCATACGGGAACCCTGGATCCTTTTGCGCAGGGAATCCTTGTGGTGTGTCTGAATGAAGGAACGAAACTTGTCCCCTTTTTGGTGGAAGAGGATAAGGAGTACCAGGCGATGCTCCGCTTAGGGATTGAAACCGATACTCAGGATATTACGGGCCGAATTATTAACGACAACAGCCCGGTTCACATTGCAAGCACTCAAATCGGACTGGCTTTCAAGAGTTTTCAAGGAAAAATAATGCAGGTACCCCCGATGTATTCAGCTTTAAAATATAACGGGGTGCCGCTTTACCGATTGGCGCGGCAAGGTAGGGAAATCGAAAGAGCGCAAAGAGAGGTGGAAATTAAAGAGCTCTCTATTGTGAAAATTGACTCACCCCGGGTATTTTTCCGCGTGGTCTGTTCTAAAGGGACCTATATCCGGACCCTCGCCAATGACCTGGGCAAATATTTGGGGTGTGGGGCCTGTCTGGAAATGCTGAACCGCACCCGCTCAGGGAATTTTCAGTTCGAAGATTCGGTCACGTTGGAAAAATTAGAAAAAACTTCTCTGAAGGAGGTAGAGGATAAATGGATTATTTCTCCTTCCCGCGCCTTATCATCCCTGCAGGAAATTGCCGTTGATGAAGAAATTTCTCGGAAACTATATCAGGGAAAAACGATCAGCGGGGCAGAACTTAAGGAGAGAAATCAAACATTTCTTAACCTCAATGGAAAAATAAAAATTTTAACCCCACGGGGAGACCTCATTGCCATAGCGGAAGCTACTCATCATATGATTCTTGATTTAGAAAAACCTGTCTGGAAGCTTCTTCGGGTGTTTAACAGGGAACGCCAAGAAGGATCATCTGATGGAAAAACGGGTTGAAGAGTATGGATGGTTTTGTTTTTTTTAATACCCCGTCCGCTTGCGACGGGGTGAGACGCGGTGTTAAATAGCCGTGGATGTCATTCCCGTGAAAACGGGAATCCAGAGGGTGGGTATCAGGGACGACTAATAAAAAAAAGTGCTTAGTCGCTTTACCTTAGTTTCTGGATTCCGCATCAAGTGCGGAATGACAGAATTTAAATTCTTTGATACCCTGCTGCTTGCGGCGGGGTAGTTCATTGATAAAATCAATTATTTCAATGAGTTATTTATTTTTAAAAAATTTTTTAGGTAAAAAAAGAACTTTTTCATTTCCTTTCCTTTACAAGGATAGATTTGTATGATAAAAATAAAAAATTTAAATATTTTAATCGTAAGGAGGTTTTAGAAATGCCACTCGCGGCGGAACAGAAAACAAATGTGATAAAAGAGTACCAAGTGAAGGAAAAAGATACTGGTTCTCCTGAAGTGCAAGTTGCGCTTCTGACAGAAAGAATTCAATACTTGACCGCACACTTTAATACTCACAAAAAGGACCATCATTCTCGTCAGGGAATGTTGAAACTCGTAGGACAACGACGAAGACTTCTCGACTATTTAAAGAAAAAAGATGTGGAACGATATCGGGGGTTGATTGCCCGGCTGGGTTTGCGGCGATAAGCCTGATTGGTTCATTTAAACGTTAACAAGGAGAATTAGAAAAAATGTTCAAGAAAGTAGAAACTGAAATAGGAGGCCGGCTGTTCTCTATCGAGACTGGTCATATGGCCAAACAAGCCCACGGCGCGGTGGTAGTGCGTTATGGAGACTCCATGGTGCTGGTTTCCGTGGTGACGCGTAAAAATACTAAGGAAGGAATGGATTATTTTCCCCTTACCGTTGATTACCAGGAGAAGACTTTTTCCGCAGGAAAGATTCCGGGTGGATTTTTCAAGCGAGAGGGTAAGTCGAGCGAAAAAGAGATAATCGCTTCCCGGTGTATTGATCGCCCTGTTCGACCCCTCTTCCCGGAGGGTTTTTTTGATGAAGTACAAATCATTGCCACCCTCCTATCGGCTGACCCGGAAATTGAGACCGATACTCTGGCCATTACCGGGGCATCAGCAGCGCTTGAGATTTCCGATATACCTTTTTACGGACCAATTGCCGGCGTGCGGGTGGGAAGGGTTGATGGAAATTTTATTTGTAACCCCACGTTCCAGCAAATAAAACAAAGTGATTTAGAACTGATTGTAGCAGGAAGCCGGGATGCGGTGGTTATGGTCGAAGGGAGCGCCAAGGAGTTACCGGAGGAGACGTTTGTTGAGGCAATCGAGTTCGCTCACCAGGCTATTCGAAAAATTCTCGACATCCAGGATGAATTGAAAGCTGCCGTGGGAAAGCCAAAACGAGCATTTAAGGTTCCTGAAATTAATGAAGCGCTTGCCTTAAAGATTAAAGAAACAGCCTCTGCCAAAATAAGAGAGGCAGTCCAAATTCCTCAAAAACTGGAGCGCTATAAGAGGCTCGATGAGATTGAGGAGGAAGTAAAAGCGGCTCTTCTTCCTGAGTTTGAAGGGGAAGAAAAGAGTATTGGTGGCTCCGTAGAGAAATTAAAAAAAGAGATCATCCGGAAGATGGTGATTGAGGAAAAACGAAGGCTTGACGGAAGGAGCACAACGGATATTCGACCCATAAGTTGCGAAGTCAGTGTTTTGCCGAGAACGCATGGATCAGCCTTGTTTACGCGGGGCGAAACCCAGGTGTTGGTAACCACCACTCTCGGTACCTCTGACGATGAGCAGCGCCTCGATTCCCTCATCGGAGAAACGTTCAAACGGTTCATGCTTCACTACAATTTTCCACCTTTTTCAGTCGGGGAAGTAAAGTTTCTCCGGGGACCCAGCCGAAGGGATATCGGCCATGGGAACTTAGCGGAGCGGTCTATTATCCCCGTCCTGCCTCAAGATGGCGAGTTCCCCTACACCATTCGGATCGTATCCGAAGTCTTAGAGTCAAATGGCTCTTCCTCCATGGCGACCGTGTGCGGCTCATCTCTCGCGTTAATGGATGGTGGAGTTCCGATAAAAACACCGGTGGCAGGGATAGCATTGGGTTTAATCAAAGAGGGTAACGAGGTTGCCATTCTTTCGGATATTTTAGGAGATGAAGACCACATTGGGGATATGGACTTCAAGGTCGCCGGAACCCGCAAAGGGATAACCGGTTTTCAGATGGATGTTAAGATCAAAGGGATTACTTCCGATATCTTGGGCAAGGCTCTTTATCAGGCTCGCGAGGGAAGACTGTTTATTCTGGATAAAATGGAAGCAGGCCTTAGCCAACCGCGACCGGATATTTCGCTTTATGCCCCGCGCATTCAAACGATCAGGATCCCTCAGGAAAAAATCAAAGATGTCATTGGACCGGGAGGAAAAGTCATCCGGGGCATTGTTGAACAAACGGGAGCAAAAATAGATATTGAGGACTCAGGTGAAATTCATGTTGCTTCGGCAAATGTTGATTCCCTTAACAAAGCGATTAAACTGATCCAGGATTTAACGCGAAGCGCTGAGCCAGGCGAAATCTATATGGGTAAAGTGAAGAAAATTACCGATTTCGGAGCGTTCGTAGAAATTTTACCCGGTACGGATGGCTTAGTCCATATCTCCCAGCTTGATCATTCCCGCGTAAACAATGTTCGTGATATTCTCAATGAAGGGGATGAAGTCCTGGTGAAGGTTTTAGAGGTCGATCGTACTGGAAAAATTCGATTGAGCAGGAAAGAAGCATTGGGTGATGTACCGAAAGACCGTATTAAATAACGGGATTCGAATTGTTACCGAACACATTCCCCATGTTCAATCCGTTTCCATTGGAATTTGGGTCAAGACCGGATCCCGTGATGAAAATAAGGAAGAGAATGGCACCGCCCATTTCATTGAACACATGCTTTTTAAGGGGACTAAAAAGCGGAGTGCTCTGCAGATAGCAAAAGAGATAGATGCTGTCGGCGGGATTCTTAATGCGTCGACCGGTCGTGAATATACAGATTTTTTCGCCAAAGTACTCGCTAAAGACTTTAATCTCGCCATTGATCTGCTTTCTGATATTTTTCTCAATTCCCTTTTCCCCCCTCAAGAGGTGAAAAGGGAGCGAGGGGTTATCTTTCAGGAAATCAAAATGGTGGAGGATACACCGGATGAATATGTCCAAGACCTTTTTAGCCAACACTTCTTCCCCGGACATCCTCTTGGTTACCCCATTTTGGGAAATTATGTTACCATTGCTAAGATAAACAGACCAAAACTGGTCGAATTTTTCCAAAACTACTACCTCAATCCCCTACGGATAATTGTTTCGGTCGCCGGAAAGTTAAACCATGAGCGGGTCGTTGAAGCGATTGACCGTACCCTGGGCAAAATAAAACCAAAGGCGGAAGCGCGGACCTGGAGTCCTCCCGAAGCCTTTCCGTGCATCAAAATTTTTAATAAAAACTTGGAGCAGGTCCATCTGTGCATGGGTTCTTTGGGTGTTTCGCAAACTCATCCTTCCCGCCATGCCGGATATATCCTTAATGCTATTTTGGGTGGGGGCATGAGTTCCCGGCTTTTTCAGGAAATCCGTGAAAAACGAGGGTTGGCGTATGCCATCTTTTCTTACAATGCTTCTTTCCAGGACACAGGGATGTTGACTATCTATGCAGGGACGGCGCGCGATAAACTAAAAAAAGTGATTGAACTCATTATGAATGAGCTTCGAAAACTCAAAAAAAACCCGTTAAGGAAAAGCGAGCTGGAAAAAGTCAAAGATCAGCTCAAGGGAAATATTCTTTTAATGTGGGAAAATACGGATGTTCGGATGAGCCGGTTAGCTACCGGAGAAATTTATTTCAAAAAATACATCCCGCTCAAACACATACTGACCAAAATAGAAGGCGTTACGGTTGACGATGTTCAGTCCCTGAGCCAGGAGCTATTTCAGAAAAAGTATTTTTCTCTGGTTGCCTTGGGAAAGGTCAACGAGAAGGAGATTGCCCCTGACCTCTTTGAACTTTAAGGAAGTGTATTTCCAATAAGGCGAAGGAGTTTCGCGAGGAGGGTTGGTTTGGATTTGGTAAAAATAAAAATCAGCCGGGTTGGTTCACAAAACGGTGACGTGCCCCTTCCCCAGTATATGACTGAACTGTCATCAGGGTTAGACCTCTTCGCGTCGATTTTAGAGGATATAGTTTTAAATCCAGGGGAAAGGAAACTCGTCTCTACGGGTATTGCGCTTTCTATTCCGCCCGGCTACGAAGCTCAGATCCGGCCCCGGAGCGGGTTGGCTCTTCACAATGGGATTACCTTGCTTAACGCACCCGGGACTATTGATGCTGACTATCGGGGGGAGATTGGACTTATCCTTATCAATCATGGAGAAAAGCCTTTTGTGATCAAACGAGGAGAGAGGCTGGCGCAGATGGTCGTTTGCAAGGTTTATCGGGCGGATTTTCAGGAAGAAGAAGCGTTGGATGTTACCGCACGAAATTCCGGGGGGTTTGGACATACGGGAAAATAAATATCAACCGCAGAATGACGGCTTCGAAAGAAGTCGAAGAGTCACAGGGTCGAAAGGTCAAAAAGTTGGAGGGTGCGCTCCCCGAGCGCACCGGTTGCATATTGTAATTTGGTGATAAAAAATGGCGCCAAATTCCGGCATGTTCGGGGAACACGCCCTACATCAAACGTTGAATTAACATTTCGTGTTTTGTGCGCTTTGCATCTGAAGCTTTTTACTGTGCCGCCTGATTTTCGATTTTTGACGGCTTCAATACATGATAGTGTAGAAATAAAACTTTTGGGAATTAACGATGTTTAACGAGAAGGAAAAACTTCAAGAAATTATTCGGCTCAGTAGTGAAGTTACGAAAATCAATGACCTTGACCTTCTCTTGGAAAAAATTCTCGCGAAAGCGCGGGCGTTTGCTAATGCTGATGCCGGATCAATTTATATCAGGGAAGGCGACCAGTTACGATTTAGTCACTCCCAAAACGAAACGTTAAGTAAAAAGCTTCCTTCAGGGAAAAAGCTTATCTATACGTCATTTGCCTTGCCGATAAACAATCATTCGATTGCCGGATACGTTGCCAATACCGGTGACATTCTTAATATATCTGATGTCTACAAAATCCCTTCTCATCTTCCTTACGATTTCAGCAAAAATTTTGATATTGTTTCCCATTACCGATCGAAGTCAATGCTGACGGTTCCCCTCAAGACCACGCGAGGAGATATTGCCGGAGTTTTACAAATGATTAATGCCCAAGATGACAAGGGAAACATCATTTCCTTTTCCAAGGAAGACGAATCCTTGATGTCTCATTTTGCCAATACGGCTGCCATAGCGATCGAAAGAGCGCAGATGACCCGAGCGATTATCTTGCGAATGATCAGTATGGCTGAACTTCGTGATCCGATGGAAACGGGAGCGCATGTTAATCGCGTCGCCGGCTATTCAGTAGAAATCTTTGAAGCCTGGGCGAAACAACAACGTCTTCCCCAAAAAACAATAGATGACAAAAAAGACATACTCCGCCTGGCCGCCATGCTTCACGATGTTGGAAAAGTTGCAATTTCTGACCTTATTTTAAAAAAACCCGCTCGCCTTAATCAGGATGAGTATGAGATAATGAAACAACATGCGTTTCTCGGCGCCCGGTTATTTGCTAATCCAAAATCTGAGTTTGATGAAGCTGCGCTTGATGTGGCTTTAAACCACCACGAGCACTGGAATGGAAAAGGTTATCCTGGTTTCTTGGACCTGGTAACGGGTAAGCCCTTACCAGGCTTTAGCGATGGAGGAAGCCCCCGGCCTAAAAAGGGAGAGGAAATCCCCGTGTTTGGGAGAGTGGTGGCAATAACTGATGTTTATGATGCCTTATCCTCCTGCCGTTCCTATAAAAAGTCCTGGGATGAGGAAAGGGTGATAGACGTTATCCGGGGAGAGTCGGGTAACCAGTTTGATCCGGCAATAGTAGAAGCTTTCTTTTCTTGTTTAGAAGTAATTCACGTTATCAAAAAACAATATCCTGACTGAGAGTTTTGGTTTACCCTTGATTTTTGATGGATTTTCAAAATTTTTAGAAGCCCTCGAATCCCGAGGAGATCTTGTCCGCGTTCAGTTCCCGGTAGATCCTTACTTGGAAATAACGGAAATAGCCGATCGGGTCATGAAACGCGGTGGTCCTGCCTTGGTGTTTGAAAAGGTCAAAGGCAGTTCATTTCCGCTGGCGATCAACTGCTTTGGTTCACAAGAAAGGATTAAACTTGCTCTGGGGATTAATCGACTTGAGGGGATCGGAGACGATCTTTTCACGCTTGTTAAATCGATCCCGACAGCGTCCTCTTTTGGGGAAAAGGTGAAACTTCTTTTCAAGCTCAACCAAATAAGGCATGTTTTTCCCAAGATCATTTCAGGAAAGGCTCCCTGCCAAGAAGTAATTATGGATAAACCTAATTTGGACTACTTACCGATCCTAACGTGCTGGCCTCAGGACGGTGGACCTTTTATTACCTTGCCCATCGTAATAACGAAAGATCCAGAGACGGGTTTGAGAAATTGCGGAATGTACCGGCTCCAAAAAAAATCTTCCACCACCACCGGGATGCATTGGCAGCTTCATAAAGATGGAAGACGAATTTTTAACAAATACCAAGCGATGGGAAAAAAAATAGAGGTTGCGGTTGCTTTGGGGGGTGACCCCGTTTTAACTTACGCAGCCACGGCTCCCTTGCCGCCGGAAGTGGATGAAATGCTCTTTGCCGGTTATATTAAGCAAAAACCAGTAGATCTCGTTAAAGGCATTACGATCGACCTTGAAGTTCCCGCGCAAGCTGATTTTATTATCGAAGGCTATGTTGACCCCACGGAGACGTTTCAGCCGGAAGGGCCCTTTGGTGATCATACCGGGTTTTATACTCCGGCGGAAGATTTCCCGGTTTTTCATGTGACCTGTATTACCCATAGGGAAAATCCGGTTTACCCAACGACAATTGTCGGTATACCACCTATGGAAGATGCCTATTTGGGATGGGCCACCGAGCGTATCTTTATGCCGTTTTTAAAGATGATGTATCCGGAAATTGTGGACCTTCATCTGCCGGTAGAAGGAGGTTTTCACAATTTGGCGGTGGTCTCCATAAAAAAGACCTACCCAGGACAGGGAACAAAAATTATGCAGTCTTTATGGGGGGTGGGGCAAATGATGCTCACCAAATGTCTTATTGTTGTGGAAGACGACATTGATATACATGACCTAAAACAACTGACGTGGTATGTTCTCAGCAATGTGGATCCCAAGCGGGATTTGGTTTTTTGGCAAGGGCCGTTGGATCAGCTTGACCATGCCGGTAATTTTCCTGCGTATGGCGGGAAAATTGGGATTGACGCCACGAAAAAATGGAAAGAAGAAGGTTATGCGCGACAGTGGCCGGAAATGATTACCATGACACCTGAGGTGAAAAAGCGGATCAATGAAATTTGGGACAGTCTCGGAATCTCCATCTGATCGACTGAGGATTGTGTTAGTCTCTTACCTTAATACCTACCCGATTGTCTGGGGACTTAAAAAAATCGCGGACAGCCATCAACCCGACATTATTCTCGCTCCTCCTGCGCAATGTGCTCAGGCATTACTTTTGGATAAGGTTGGGGTAGCGCTTGTACCATCAATCACGTATTTACATTCCATCCTTGCTTTTGAACTATTGCCCTTTGGGATTGTGACGCACAAACAAATTGACACCGTGCTGTTAGTCGGAAACCGGCCTTTTGAAGAATGGAGAACGGTTTTTTTAGATACCGATTCTTTAACCTCGGTCCAGTTAGCCAAAATCTTGTTTCGTTTAAAAAAACTTTCTCCTCATTTTATTTCGGGCATTGAGGGGATTGAGCACCTTGGGGATCAGTCAGGAGCCTTGATCATTGGAGATAAATGTTTCACCTTAGCTTCCCGGTTTTCGATGGT
>DATEXU010000169.1:0-10224 GCA_035256645.1 Thermodesulfobacteriota bacterium
TTGCTGGGCCGGCTGGATGACGATATTCCGCTGACGGCTCTCTGGAACAATCCGGTTATGAAAAATTTTCGCCGTCAATTTATCACCGAAGTGGATAAAATTTCATTTTGCAATCATTGTCCCTATAAGAGACAGGTGGTCTGGGATGCAACGGTCGAGTATCACTGGCTGACTGATGCGGCAAGGGAATAATAAAATAATTTTTTAGTGTATGAATGTTGTCTGTGTAACCGGAGCGATGGTTTGATCGTTACACCTCAGCCGGGCTAAAGACGGCCATGAAAGGGAAAATCCAGAAAGTTGGGGGGTGGAGTTGGGGACGCTCTTCACATTTACAGTTTTAAATTATTTAGTTTTCATCCATGCCAAGGGAAGGCATCAGGGTCAGGCCTCCACATTGACGAAGTAAAGCCGCCCCTCCCCTTTCCCACCGCTATATTAGCTTATGCGCCCTGTCGCCAAAGAGAATAGTAAATTTTCCCGCCTTTCACCTCTTGAGCAACCTTCCCTTCCCTCATTAGCTTGGTGAGGATAGAATCAGCCACCCCCAAAGAATGGTACCAAAAGCTATAATCATCCGGCTTTTCACGGATAATGACGTTGGTGATGTGAGCCAATGTTGACGCCTTGTCTTTTAAAATATCGACAATCATCTCCTCACACGATAAAATATTGCTCAGCGCTGCTTCAATATGATGACCGGGATGGTGGATTATTCTTCCGTGACCTGGCAAGAGGACTTTAAGTTTTATCTTTTGTACCTGGTGAAGCGACTGGATATACCTATCAACATCTGATCCGGTGATATCGGACAAAAGCGGTATTCCCTTTTCCACGATAAAATCACCCGTAAAAAGAAGCCCCTTACTGGGTTCGTAAAGCGAGATGTCCCATGGCGTGTGTGACGGCGTGTGAATCACCCTCAACTCCAGGTCCCCGATGCTTACCCTATCCGAGTCCTTCACTGGCCGGTTAATGACCAGCCCCTCCTGGGAAAGGTCAACCGCGTTATTATAATCTCCGAAAAACTTCTTTGATTGTTTGATTAAAAGATGAGGAGCACCTTTCGCCTTGGTGTCAAAAAAATCGTTCGCGGTTGAAAGAAGATTGTCGAGAAAGGGGCTATACCGCGCAAAGATTCCAATTGCACCAGAAAATGCGATGTTGATGACCTTGGGGTTAAGCCTCTTTATCGCCCACCCACCTCCGCAATGGTCTATATGAGGGTGAGTATAAATGATATGTCCGACATCGGTTAATTCATAGCCCAGATGGCGGATGATTCTCTCCAGGCACTCGAAAGAGCTGACATGACTATGGCCGGTATCAACCAGGGCGATGGTGTCGTTTACCAGAACATAAACATTCACGAACTTATCGTAAAAATGAGGAATGTTGATTTGAAAAATCTTATCGGCAATCTGGCACAGCCTTTTTTGCGGGCACATTTTTTTCTTGGCGCCTTTCTTCTTATCCTATTCTTTTTTTTAACCTGTGGGCGGGGAAAAATCAATAAAAAGTAAATAGCCTCCCCAATAAAAACCGTTTCTATCGGGATAAAGGAATTAAAATAAAAAATCCAACCTGAAAAACCTCACCAAAGGCCAGGGAGCGGAGCCGAGACGGAGGGAGGGGACATCCATTAAATTATAACATTCTAGGAAAAGCATCGGGGTCATGTCTACAGGGTGTGTTGCCCCGAAATTTTATTATACCGTATTCTTGAGGATTGGCTGGTTCCCCGCTTTCTCGAAAAAAGAGTCTAACACTTTTTTTGAGGTTTCTTCCTTTTTTCTCATCATCCCTTCAGAGGTTTTTATCAAACTGAAAAAAGCTTTCTCCCGCGACAGCCCTAAAACCAAATCAACCCATGCAGGGACATCCTCGGTCTTGTCCGATGTTATCAACGCGTCTTTTGCTTTCCCCCGTTCCTTGAGAACAAGAAAAAGTTCCTTCACAGTCATTCCGTCATCAAGTTTTTTCTCAGCCATCTTTCCTTTAATAAAGTTTATCACCCGCGTGAGGCGGAAAAGGGTTACCAGATCGAGGCGGGTGAAACCTTTTGTCTCAAGGGGAAAAGCGCTGGAACGCCACTGCATGGGATGAGGTGGGAGTAAGTGTTCTTTTTTACAGACCTCAAACAAAGGGGTTCCGGGAGTAGGATAGTAGATGCTTGGCCCGATAAGCGCCCTTTTTCCCATCAGGTAGATGATTGTTTCTACCATCTCCTCAAGCGTTTGACCCGGCATCCCTAAAATTGCGTAGGCAATAACCTGTAACCCTATTTTTTCTGCCTCACTCACGATCAAATCAAAATCGATTAACCCCCGGGGCCGCTTCATTCTCTCCCTGGTTAAAGTATCTGTGCTCACGAACGAGAGGTTGATCGTTCTGAAACCTGCTTTTTTCATCAATCCGAGCAGTTCTCCATCCAGCGAGGCAAAAGAAACGCCGTTCATGGCCGAGAGTTCAAGGTTCCCTTCCCCAAAGGTTTCGATAATCAGGCTAAGCAGCTGTTTTGCCCGTTTAAGATCAAAGGTGAAATTATCATCTTCAATATCAAAGGCCTGAATATCAAATTTTTCTCGACACTCCATCATCTCGTGAATAATATTTTCAGGAGACCGCCGCCTGAAAGCAGTGCCCATAACCAGATGAGCTGAACAGTAAGCGCATCCATGAGGACAGCCCCGGCTGGTGATGATCATGGTTGACCGTTTCCTTTTTATTCGGTAGCAATCCGGGTCGAGAAGTTTTCTCGCCGGATAAGGAAGAAAGTCCAGGTCCTCAATAAAACTCTTCACCGGGTTAATCCGCACGTCCCCGTCACAATTGATGCCGATCCCATCATAATCTTCAATTTTTTTTCTTCCTTTTTTTTCAATTTGATCCAAAAGCCAGGGAAACCGGACTTCTCCCTCCCCTAAAATAATGTAATCAACAAAAGGATTTTTCAGCATTCCTTCAGGATCACCGCTTACGTGTGCCCCTCCCATTACCACAATTTTCTTTTCATCCCATTCTTTAATGATCCGGGCAACCTCCAAAGCCTCTCCGTGATACGGGGTAAAGGAAGCAGAAATCCCAAACACATCAGCGCGAGAATCTTTAATTTTTTCCTTTATCTCCTCCCATCCCCTGCCAAAATGGTAATAGCCGGAATAAAGTTTAAAGGGACTCCGGTCATTAAAGGGATAAAAATTACGAAGATAGGAGAGCTCCGGCGGGATGGAGATCATTTTTTTCTTTTCCGCCTGACAGTCGAGGATTTCAACCTCGTGACCTTGAGCCTGGAGGGAAGCCGCCAGATACGCCAGCCCGATTGGCTGAGTACGAATCGTGGTCTGATAAAAGTCCTGAATGGGCGGTTGAATAAGAAGAATCTTCATTGGTTTTTAAAAAATAATTGTATACACAATGGCATAAGTTTTATTCAGATTGTCATTCCGGGCTTGACCCGGAATCCAGTATTTTTCTGGATTCCCGCTCTCGTGCCCTTCAGGGTATCCGCGGGAATGACGCGTTAGGTTGTGGTTTATGACGCAGTGAATAAATAAATACCAAATTAATATCTTTTATTGAAAATACCTATTCTTTATATTATAACAGGTATGTTTTAATTTTTGTTGACTTATTTACGCAAAATTTTTAGACTTTTATATAACTTCAACCCACGAAAGCAGGACCTCACCAGGCCCCTTATTTGTTAGAGCCCTTCAAGCACGCCTAATGGTAACAGGACAGAAGGATTTAACGGTTTGTTTTTTTGTTTAAATAAACGAAAAGCTTTTTGAAGCAGGACATGGTAATGACCGGAGAACTTTTATTAGAAATTGGCACTGAGGAAATACCAGCCGGATTTTTATCCCCCGCTCTGGAGGGAATGAAAAATCTCCTCCAAACTGAGTTGGAAAATCAAAGAATCCATTGTGAAAAGATCATTACCCTCGGCACGCCCCGGCGTTTAGTCCTGTGCGCCCAAGGCATGGCTGAAAAACAAACTGACACTGTTGTCGAAACGGTGGGGCCTCCGGAAAAAGTCGCCTTTGATGCTAAAGGCAACCCTACCAAAGCCGCCGAAAGTTTCGCCCTTCGGCAGGGAGTAGCCCTCTCCGACCTTGGAGTCGTGGATACGCCAAAAGGGAAATATATTCAGGTAACCAAAAAAATTATCGGAAAAGAAACGGTTTCTCTTCTGCCCGAGTTTTTAGAAAAAGTTATTTTCACTATTCCTTTTCCCAAGTCCATGCGCTGGGCAAATTCTGATGTGCGGTTTGTCCGGCCGATTAAATGGATTCTCGCCCTGTTTAATAACACGATTATCCCTCTGAGTATTGATACGTTGAAAAGCTCAAATCAATCCTGGGGGCATCGCTTTCTGAGCAACAAGTCTTTTACTGTTCATGATGTTGCGTCCTATCTCCAACAGACTGAAGAAAATTTTGTCGTGCCGGAGATTGAAAAAAGAAAAACACGGATACAAAAAGACGCCCGGCAATTAGCGGAAGACGTGGGAGGAAAAGTACTGGACGATGAAGATCTCCTGGATGAAGTAGCCAACTTGACAGAGTATCCGGTTACCCTGCGAGGCTCTTTCGCTCCCGCATTCCTGGAATTGCCGCGCGATGTGCTCATCAGTTCCATGCGCGAGCATCAAAAGTACTTTGCTCTCATTGACGCACACGGCGCGCTCCTTCCCTATTTCATCGTGGTTTCCAACAACCAGGCGCGCGATCCGCAGGTCGTGATTAAGGGAAACGAGCGGGTTCTTTCGGCCCGGCTTACTGATGCCCGGTTTTTCTTCCGGGAAGACCGTAAAAAAACTCTCGTTGACCGCGTGGGCGCGTTAAAGCACGTTGTGTATCAGGTTAAACTCGGCTCCCTGTATGACAAGGTGGTAAGGCTCACGGAGATCACCTCTCATCTTGTGCGCGCGGTAAACCCCGCGCTTGCTCAAAAAACCCAGCGGGCAGCCCTGCTCTGTAAAACCGACCTTTTAACCGCCATGGTAGGTGAGTTTCCTTCCTTACAAGGAACCATGGGCCGGGAATACGCTCTTTTAGAAGGTGAGGACCCGGACGTAGCCCAGGCGCTGTATGAACATTACCTTCCCACGACCCGAAAAGGGATCCTCCCCGCGTCGGTTATTGGCTCGCTTTTAAGTATCGCGGAAAAAATGGATAACATCGTCGGCTGTTTCAGCATCGGACTTATTCCTACCGGAACCGCGGATCCCTATGCTCTCAGACGCCAAGCATTAGGCATTATCAATATCATCCTTGAAAAATCTTTTCACCTTCATCTGTCTAACCTCCTCAGCAGAAGCATCGAGCTTTTTGCCGCTAAAGCAACCCGCGGTCTGGATGCGATCCGGGATGAGGTGTTAGAATTCATCCGCGTTCGTTTCCTTAACCAGCTCACCGCTCAAGGATTTGATCATGATGTGGTCGAGGCAGCTTCCGCGGCAGGTTTTGTGGATATGGTTGAGGTATTTGAACGGATCACGGCCTTACAGGAATTGAAAAAGCAACCGGACTTTCAGCCCCTGGCTATCACCTTCAAACGGGTAGTGAACATCATCGCTTCTCATGCGTATGAAGAAGTCAATCCTTCGTTATTGGCAGAGGAAGGGGAAAAAAACCTGTACGATGCTTACCAAAAACTGGCAATAAAAGTTCATCACCTCATTGAAATCCGGGATTACCCGGCAGCGTTAAACCATCTGGCACGTTTAAAGCCAACGGTGGATAATTTTTTTGACGGAGTCATGGTCATGTGCGATGATCAGGCGGTAAAGGCAAACCGACTGGCTTTATTAGGCAAGGTCGCCGCGCTTTTCCGGGGGGTGGCTGATTTCGCGAAGATTATCACCGAATGATGTAAACTATAGTGAACGACCTAAATAAAGAGGCATCTTTTTTGACATGCCGTTGCCCCGCTATTGTCATTCCGTGCTTGACACGGAATCCAGAGGTTGGCAAGCAATAAATCAGTTTCATCGCTTCATGATCCACCCTTTCTGGATTCCCGCGCCTGTGCCCTCCAGGGTATTCGCCGGAATGACATCGGGAAACTGGAGCGGAATGAGAACAGCATTTTCCATGTCAACTTATTTAAGTCTTTCACTATAAATTTCACGAAATCAAAGGTGGGCTTACCGTGAATCGGACGCGTACGCGGTTGTCTGATGATTTAAGCCCGGCAATTATATATTTTTTTAATAGAATAGGAGTTGTCCATGACGAAGAAAAAATACGTCTATTTCTTTGGAGCAGGGAAAGCTGAAGGAAAAGGGGAGATGAAAAACCTCCTGGGGGGCAAGGGAGCCAATCTGGCGGAAATGACCAACTTGAAGATACCGGTCCCCGCGGGGTTTACCATCACGACCGAGGTCTGCACTGCCTACTATAAAAACAATAAAAAGTATCCCCCTGAGCTTAAAAAAGAGGTGGAAAACGCGCTCAAAAAGGTGGAAAAAGTGATGGGAAAAAATTTCGGTGATCCCCAATATCCCCTGCTGGTCTCAGTCCGTTCGGGAGCGCGAAGCTCCATGCCCGGGATGATGGAAACGGTTCTCAATGTCGGGCTGACCAGCAAGACCATTCCCGGTCTCATTGCCAAAACCAATAATGCGCGGTTTGTTTATGATGCCTATCGCCGGCTGATGATGATGTACGCGGATGTGGTCATGGAAAAAGCCGCCGGAATAGAGCCTGCGGAAGGAAAAGGTATCCGCCTCCAGTTAGAGCATGCGATGGAAAAGATGAAACAAGAACGAAACGTGACCCAGGATACTGAATTGATGGTTGATGATCTCAAAAAGCTGTGTGAGATCTTCAAAACAAAAATCAAGGAAGTTATCGGAAAACCTTTCCCGGATGATGCGTACGAGCAGCTCTGGGGCGGCATTGGAGCCGTTTTTCAGTCCTGGAACGGGAAGCGGGCCATAAGCTACCGCAGGATTGAAAGGATCCCGGATGAGTGGGGAACCGCGGTTACTGTCCAGTCCATGGTGTTCGGCAATACCGGAGACAATTCCGCTACCGGCGTTGGTTTCACGCGTAATCCCGCTACCGGAGAAAATAAATTTTACGGCGAATGGCTCCCCAATGCTCAAGGCGAAGATGTGGTAGCCGGCATCAGAACCCCTCTGCCGATCAATAACGCAGGCAAGACGGAAGCCACTCAACACCTATCCTCTCTCGAAGAAGCAATGTCCAGGGCTTACAAAGACCTTAATGCCATTCGTTTGAAACTGGAGAAACACTACCGCGACATGCAAGACATCGAGTTTACCATTCAGGACGGACGGCTCTGGATGCTCCAGACCCGGGTAGGCAAGCGCAATGGCGTCGCCGCAACCCAAATGGCAGTGGATATGTGCAGGGCGGGTTTGATTTCTAAAAAAGAAGCCATCATGCGGGTAAAACCCCAGCAGATCGATGAACTTCTCCACCCCATGATTGATCCCAAGGCTGAAGCCCAGAAGCACGTTCTCGCCAAAGGGCTTCCCGCTGGTCCGGGCGCGGGAACCGGCAAGATTGTATTTACTGCTGATGCTGCGGAAGCGTGGGGCAAGCGAGGAGAAAAAGTCATCCTGGTCCGCAATGAGACCTCTCCTGAAGATGTTCACGGCATGCACGCGGCGGAAGCGATTTTAACGGCCAAAGGCGGCATGACCAGTCACGCTGCCCTGGTTGCCCGCGGCTGGGGAAAATGCTGTATCGTGGGCTGCGCTGCCTTAAATATAAAACTGGAAACTAAAACCGTATCCGTTGATGGGATTACCTTAAAAGAAGGCGACTGGGTAACCCTTAACGGAACCAAAGGCACTGTGTATCAGGGATCGCTTCCCCTGCTTCCGGCGGATCCGGAACAAAACAAGGCGTATAAACAGCTTATGAAATGGGCGGATGAGGTACGAACACTGGGCATACGCACCAATGCCGACACCCCTCGGGATGCCTCGATTGCCCGCGCGTTCGGAGCCGAAGGGATTGGCCTCACCCGGACTGAACACATGTTTTTTGATCCCCAGCGCATCAAGGCCATGCGGGAGATGATTGTGGCGGAAAATGAAGAAGGCCGACGTAAAGCGGTGATGAAACTTCTTCCCTTTCAGAGAGAGGACTTCACCGGGATTCTCGAGGCCATGAAAGGGCTTCCGGTTACCATCCGGCTGCTTGACCCGCCGCTCCATGAATTTGTGGGCCTCAATGAAACTCAGACCGCTGAACTGGCCGCGGAACTGGGAATACCCAAAGCCAAATTAGAAGGCCGCATTGCTCAGCTCCATGAGCTTAACCCCATGCTCGGCCATCGTGGCTGCCGCTTGGGAATAACTTATCCGGAGATTTCCGAAATGCAGGCCCGGGCGATCTTTGAGGCCTCGGCTGAACTCACCAAAAAGAAAATCAAGGTCTTTCCTGAAGTCATGATCCCTCTGGTTGGATCTGTCAATGAACTGGCGCACCAAAAAGCGATCGTTGCCCGCGTGGCACAGGAAGTGCAGAAAGAAATGAAGGTGAAGTTTCCTTACCTGATCGGAACCATGATCGAGATTCCGCGCGCCTGTGTGGTTGCCGACAAAATCGCCGAGCAAGCAGAGTTCTTTTCTTTTGGAACCAATGACCTCACTCAGACGGCCTTTGGCTTTTCCCGGGATGATATCGGCTCCTTTTTGCCTGACTACTTAAAGAAAAATATCCTTCCTTATGACCCGTTTCAGATGTTGGATCAGGAAGGTGTCGGAGAACTGGTTGCCATGGGCGTGAAAAAAGGACGGTCAACAAAACCGAATCTCAAGATTGGTATTTGCGGTGAGCACGGAGGAGACCCCTCTTCCATCGAGTTCTGCCACCGGGTGGGAATGAACTA
Organism: Thermodesulfobacteriota bacterium; assembly: GCA_035256645.1. Taxonomy (GTDB): domain Bacteria; phylum Desulfobacterota; class WTBG01; order JAGOGO01; family JAGOGO01. The sequence continues at coordinate 8,878 of DATEXU010000169.1, forward strand.
CGTGAGCTGCTCTCCTTTCCGGGTACCCATTGCCCGACTGGCCGCTGCCCAGGCAGCAGTCACCAATGATAAAAAGGCGAAGAAGAAAAAATAAGCCAAGCTTTACAAATATCTTTTGAGTATAAAGGCCCCGATACTTTTTTAAGGATCGGGGCCTTTCTTTTTCCCCTGCTCCGCTTTTTTTCTTGACTTTTCTGCCCCTTAGGATTAAAAAGATAAAAAATTATCAACCCCCATTACAAGAAAATTGCGGTTCAAAAAAAGCATTTCTAATGTAGCGTCTCAGAAATGTCTTTATGCATTTTGTCATTCCGGACTTGATCCGGAATCCAGTATTTTTAGCAAACATAATTCTATGAAAGTCTATACCTATTCCGAAGCCAGAGATAAATTGGCGAGTATCCTTGAAGAAGCCAAAAGTGAAGAAATAATCATCCGACGTCGAAAGGGTGATATGTACACCATCGTTCCCAAATCTGCACGCCCTCGCCGTTCCCCCTTTGACGTTCCGGGTCTGAGCAAAGGTCTTACCAAACAAGAAATAATAGAGGCGATTCGCGAATCAAGAGAACGGGCATAACAAGCACGGGCAATCAAAAAAAGCCAATCGCAATACAAAAAAGGGGTAGCTAATGGAAAGGGTTTCCATGAATGATGAAAACAAAATAAGGCCGAATCGCTAAATAAAAAAAGCGAGCCCGGCTTTTTTGTTTTAGCAACCGGGGATAGTTCTCGGTTGGGATAAAAAAGACTTTTGTTGAAAAAAATAAATACCTATAGGCAAATAAAGGATTTTTCATATGACATCTGTTGCATCTATTGAGACCATTGCAGGTAAGATTTACGCAATCCGAGGCGTGAGGATTATGTTAGACCGGGATCTCGCCTTACTCTACGGAGTGGAGACAAGAGCCTTAAAGCAAGCGGTGAGGCGCAATGCAAAGCGTTTTCCTCGTGACTTTATGTTTGAATTTACGGAAGAAAAGCTCCGTATTTGGAGATCACAATTTGTGATCTCCAAGGGGGATAGGAAGGGGTTGCGACACAGACCGATGGCGTTTACCGAACAGGGCGTTGCTCCCTGCATGACCCGCATCGCCCGGCAACGGATTCCCGCCACCTCTCGCACCCCGGCCGGCACCAATCGGGTCGGCGCCGGAGGCTCAGCGGCCTTAGCGATCGTGTCCAAAGAGACACTGTCACCCAATAACTCTTTCAACTGCTAACGCTGATCGGGAGAAAGATTCGCGATCTGTCCCCCTAAGGCCTGCAACAGGGGCTGCACATTCTGCGTTTGCTGGTTAAGGCGGTCAACCTGCTGTTCATCCACGATCATTGCTGTGATCA
>DATEXU010000170.1:0-51760 GCA_035256645.1 Thermodesulfobacteriota bacterium
GCGCACGGAACGTACCGAAATAATCAACGGTTTGGGTGACGCTATGAATAAAACGTCCTACGAGCGGGGAGCTGAGCGCCCGGTTAACAGAGTCGGATTCGTCTGTGCCGTTATAGTTGAAGTCGGTTTCAAGGCCAAAAACAAAATTACAAACCTGGTAATTGTACCCAAGTTGGGCGCCACTCGTGAAAGCTCCGTTATTCAAGCTGCCTGAATCGGTTCGCAGTGAATTCGTCGACGCGAAAGGCGCATCGAGAAAACGACCAGAGGGGCTGAGCTTGTACTTTGAGTCGTTTATGGCGCCGCCTATATTAATACCAGCGTAGAACCCGGTCCAATTATACGTGGAGCCGGCTCCATCCCCGGCATGAGCTGACCCACATATTAGCAACAAAGCCAGCATGATACTTGCGAAACCTATGTTTTTCATTAGAACCTCCTTTTTAAATATCCTATTTTATATTCACATCAAACATGGAAGCACCTCCCCTCAGGGACTTCCTTTTTTTGTACTGCACTTTTTGGGGATTGATAGTTTTTATTTTTCTACTACTAACAGGGGGAAAAGTCAAGAAAAAAGTGAATTACCCCGCCCACAGGGCGGGGCATCTTAAAATAGTTTTAATTGCTTAGGAGATTTCTCGTGTTCACGATGGTATTTTGTGTATTTTCTAATCACTTCTTTTGTCACCTTATCCCCAACCGTTCGCACAAAATATCCATCCTCCCAAAATTCTCCTCCCCAAAGCTCTTGCTTTACTTCCGGATGCTCCTGAAATATTACACTGGCACTGATCACCCCTACTACCCTGGAAATACTGTGCCTCGGTGGAAACGAAAGAAAAATATGAACGTGACCTTCTGCTACCTCCAGCGTATCTATCTCGAAATCATGATTACCGGAAATCTCCTTAAATATTTCTTTTCTTCGCCCGTTTTTGGTAATCGCTAAGACGTTAAAAGCGTTGTCCCGAACAGCGGCAATTGTCTTCTCGTCCATAAAATCCCGCCAGGGAAAGTGAAAAAAAATCTTATCGCCGGTATCTTTTCTTAAGGCTCGTCGTGTAAATGGTATTTATGTTCTAAAATACGCTGTGTTTTTTCTTTATCTTATAAACCGCTGTTTTTAAAATAATTTTATAGAAAAAACCATTGACAAATCGGGCTGCGCGGGTATAAATTTATAATTTATCTTTATGAATTATTAATAATTATCCAAAAAACAGGCAGGTGTTTATGATTATCTACAAAGAGTCTGCTCCCGCTGCTCAAGAGTATCATGAATTATTTGTAAGCACAGGCTGGACAAGGGTAATCCAGGTTTCAGCCGATGATCTAATGATCGCTATTAACAACAGCTGGTATTGGATTACTGCTTATGAGGATGATAAGTTAGTTGGCGTGGGGAGAGTTCTTTCTGATGGTTTGCTGTATGCTTTAATTTGCGACTTGATCGTCCTTCCCGGAAAACAAAAACATGGAGTCGGGGGCGGCATTTTATCGAGGCTAACCAAGAAATGCAAGGAAGCAGGAATAAAGCGCGTTTGGCTGTTTGCTGCTCCGGGCACCTCTCTTTTTTGCCAAAGAAACGGTTTTATCGCCCGCCCCGCAAACGCGCCCGGAATGCAGTTGATATAGAAGGAATTTCTTTTTTTCTTATCGCAGATTTTTCGATGCCGATCCCACGTAGGCCCGCCTTTGGTTTCCACCATTGTATTTTTTCGGGTGAAAGCCCCCGAAGGTCCAACCGCCATCATCGTGGTGCGGTTTTTGAAGAATAAACCTGGAGTTTTTTGCTGAAAAAAACCAGTCGATAAATTTATTTCAAGAATTTTCCCGCCTGTGGCTAAGGTAGCCTAAGAAAAGACTGGAAGCGGAGGATTTTTCCCCGAGCACTTTTGTAATGGGGATGGTTTTGCCATTCAAAATTTTCTGACAAAGATCTTGCCTGCTTGACAAGGAGAAGTAATCTCGATAGGCTTGGGAGAGAAACTGGACAGGTTTTTCCTAAAAACCGGAAGGGGGCTTTTGAGTGTTCTTGCTTCTGTTTAAAAATTTTTTATCCCCGCTTTTTACTCTTCTTTTCACTTACATGGCCGGGCTTCTACTTGGGATTTTCTGGCATCCGCGGGCAACAATTATCGTTACTATCGTTTGCTTTCTTTTAGTCCTGGGAGTCTATGCTTTATTTAAAAAGCGCCCGTGGCTGTCGAACCTTGCGCTTTTTCTCGGACTTTTTTTAGTGGGAGTGCTCTCCATTGCTCATTATCTCCGGCCAGATTTTCCTGCCCATCATGTTTATTGCTGGGCACAAAATCGTCCCTTAGCCGTGGAAGGCTTTCTTTACCGTCCGGCAGAGTATTTACCTCAAAAAACCCGCCTTTATGTTCGGGCACAGTGGATCATAATTTCCAAGAAAAAATATCCGGTAACCGGAAACATTCTTCTCACCATAGAGGATGCCCGAGAAAGCTTTTTGGTTTATGACCGACTTATCTTCTCAACCCGCTTACGCAAACCCCGCAACTTTGGAAACCCCGGAGGATTCGATTATGTGCGGTGGCTTGCTTTCCAGGATATCTACGTAACCGGGTATGTGTCCAAGGAACAGGGCTTGATTAGACTGGGGCTGCCGCAAAGCAGGTTGTGGTTAAGAAAAATAGATGCGTTTCGAAGCACGATCCGAGAAATTATTGATTCCTCAACGTCTCCTCCGGCGAACTCCTTTCTGCGAGCCTTGCTTTTGGGTGAACAGAGCGCCTTACCCGATGAGATCAATGAAAGTTTTATCCACACCGGAACCGCTCATGTCCTCGCTATTTCCGGACTTAATATTGGAATCGTTGCTGCTTTTTTTTATTTTCTTTTTAAGCGCATTTTGAGCTTCTCCGAGTTCCTCCTTTTGAAGGTCAATGTCCTTAAACTCGCTGCCGCTCTGTCCGTTCTCCCGGTTCTCTTTTATGCCCTGATTGCAGGGGCCGGGGTTTCGGTGCAAAGGGCTTTCATCATGACCGTTGCATATATAGCCGCCCTTCTTTTGAATAGAGAAAGGGATTTGTACCATGCCACTGCTTTGGCTGCGTTAGTGATTCTTGCCATACAACCTCCTACTCTGTTTGGAGCCTCGTTTCAGCTCTCTTTTGTATCGGTTTTAGGGATCGTCTTCTTTGCCCCGAAAATCCTTTCTCTCCTTCCCCGGCAAGATAAGCTGCTTCAAAAATTAGATCCTCCCTGGTGGAGAAAGCTAAAGTACCAACCTCTATTTTTTTTGGTGGTCACTTTTTCGGCCATGCTTGCCACGGCACCCCTGGTTGCTTATTACTTTAGCCTTTTTTCTCTTTCTGGACTTGTTGCAAATTTACTCATTGTCCCCCTGGCCGGATTTTTAATCGTGGTGATGGGTTTAATAGGTGTTTTATTAATTCCCTTTTCCTCGTTTGTTGCTGGGTTTGTTTTTTATCTTTCGGGCCTCTTGTCGGATATCACCATTAAGATTGCCGCCTTCTTGGCAAGCATTCCCTGGACGAGTTTTCTTGTCCCCACCCCTGCGCTCATCACGGTATTCCTTTTCTATTTTTTTATCCTCGCTCTTTTTTGCTGGAAATTTTATGGCTGGCCGAAAAAGATTATCCTTATCTCTTTGATTTTGCTGGTGGTCAACTCTTCTTATCGTCATTCCCACGTAAAACCCCCGGCACTCCTCGTTACCTTTATTGATGTAGGACAAGGAGATTCAGCCCTTATCCGCTTTCCTGAGGGCAAAACCATGCTCATTGATGGTGGGGGCTTTCCCAAGGGAGATTTTGATACGGGTAAGAATATTGTCGCCCCCTTTCTTTTGAAGCAGGGAGTGTTGCACATTGATTATTTAGTTCTCACTCATCCCCACCCGGACCATTCCTATGGACTCCGTTATATCGCCGAAAATTTTTCGATTAGAGAATTCTGGACCAATGGAGATGCGGTGGGCGATCCCTATTTTTTGGAATTGGGAAAAACCCTGGCCAAGAGGAAGGTGGTTATCCGGAAGCTTAACAGCAGTTCCCCGCGGATGTTGATCCAAGGGGTGAGTATGGATATTCTCCATCCTCCTCCAGCTTATTCAGGGTCTGGACAAGGTGTAGATGCTCGACTTAATAACAAGTCTTTGGTTATTAAGTTTTCCTATGGGGGTATCGGGTTTCTTTTTACCGGGGATATTGAACTGGATGCAGAAAAAATGCTGTTATCAACCGGGGAGGATCTCTCCGCTGATGTGCTTAAGATGCCCCATCATGGAAGCGCGACCTCGAGCAGCATCCCTTTTATTAACTCGGTCGGCCCCCGGGTCGCCATCTGCTCCGTGGGCTTTCGCAATCCTTTTAACCTTCCCCATCCCGGCGTTCTCAAGCGTTTTCAAAAAAAGGGCTGTGCTGTATATCGGACTGACCTGAATGGAGCGGTGGCTATAGCTACTGAGGGCAAAGAACTGTGGGTGCAGGGCTTGCGGCAAGATCGAAAACCAGGAGAGTTTTAATGAATTGTTAGCTTATCCTTTCGATGTATTCCCCGGTCCGGGTGTCAATTTTTACCTTATCTCCTTCATTAATAAAAAGGGGGACCTGTATTACTGCTCCGGTCTCGAGGTTTGCGGGCTTGCTTCCGCCGCTGGCCGTGTCCCCTCTGACCCCGGGGTCGGTCTTGGCCACCGTAAGCACAACAAACATCGGCACTTCAACCCCGAGAAGCTTTCCCTGGTGAAACAGGGCGGTGATAGTGATATTTTCCTGGAGGTAGTTTTTGCTTTCCCCCAACTGATCTTCGGTTAAAAATGTTTGTTCGTACGTTTCTAACTCCATAAAATAATGCTGCTTCCCCTCTGCGTAGAGATACTGCATGGATTTTTCTTCCAAGTCTGGTTTTTCGACTTTTTCGCCCGCCCTTAGGGTCCGGTCAATAACCCTGCCGGTAGCTAAGTTTTTTAATTTCGTTCGGACAAAGGCGCCGCCTTTCCCCGGCTTTACGTGCTGGAACTCAACAATACTATAGGGTGTGCCCTCTAATTCTATTTTTAGCCCTCTCCGAAAATCACTGGTGGAATACATCGTTCAACCTCCTAATTTAGGATCTCTAACTTTTTGGGCACACGGGTAAGCACCTCGCAGCCACCCCGGGTTACCACGATCATGTCTTCGATCCGAACCCCTCCCCAATTGGGAAGATAAATTCCCGGCTCAATGGTAAAGACCATCCCTTCTTCCAGGATTTCTTTTTTTAACGGAGAAATGCGAGGCTCCTCGTGCAAAGAAAGCCCTACTCCATGGCCGGTCCCGTGTCCAAAGTATTTTTCAAATCCTTTTTTTTCTATATAGCCTCGGGCTGCTTTGTCTATCTTTTGTGAAGAAACGCCCGGCTTAATTTTCTCAATCGCTCGATCATGAGCTGTTTTTACAATATTAAAAATTTCCTTTTGTTTTGGGGTGGGGGTTCCCGTCGCCATGGTGCAGGTTTCGTCACTGCAGTATCCATGGTATCGGATCCCAAAATCTATCATGATCAATTCCTGGGTTCCGATCTTTTTCTCGCTCGCAACCCCATGGGGCAACGCTGACCGCTTTCCGCTGGCAACAATAACATCAAAAGCTAACTTATCTGCTCCTGCTTCTTTTACCGCAGATTCATAGGCTGTGGCAACTTCTTTTTCTGTGACTCCGGATTTTATTTTCTCTTTCATTTTTTGAAATCCTTGAGTGGAGATTGTTATCGCCTGGCGAATAACCTTTATCTCCTTCTTTTCTTTTTTCATCCTGAGCGTGCGCAACCCTTCTTCTGTGGGGATGGGGGCTGTGCCCGAAAGTCCTTTCTCCAGTTGCTTGAAGTCGGCGTAAGAAATTGCCTTTGCATCAAACCCCACCCTTTTTACCCTGAGTCGGTTTATTAATTTTATGGTGTCTTCGATCCGTTTGGAAATTTTAAGAATTTGAAAAAGCGGCGCTTCGAGCTTCGCCTGGGTAGTAAAGCGGTGATCAACGAGTAAAAAAAGAGCCTCCGGCGCTATCAGCGCAGAGGCCTCATCTCCTGTAAAGCCACTAAGGTATCGAATGTCGGTCAGGTCATTTATTAAAAGAGCTTCAACCTTCTCCTTTTTTAAAATCTGAAGCGCCCGGTCGATCCTTTTTTTCTCATTAAGCTGTCTCTCCATTCTTCCCACTACTTAGGTTTTGCGGGCTGAAACTTTTATTCTATTAGTAGCTTTTTTTAAAGCTAAAACCACCTCTGAAAATTGGCTGTCGTCGGAGGACAAGCTTTTGAGTTTTTCTTCGGCTTGAATCTTGGCGGCTTCAGCTCTTTTTATGTCAATTTCCTGGGCCGGTTCAGCGGCTTCTGCCAAAATAGTTACTTTATCGTTTCCTACCTCGGCAAATCCACCACTAATAGCTAACCAATATTCCCGATTATCTTTTTTTATTGCTACTTCTCCTGTTTCCAAAGTAGTAATCAAAGCAGCGTGTCCGGGCAAAACACCAAACTCTCCAAGACTTCCCGGCGCGGTAACCGTCTCTATCGAATCACTAAACACCACTTTTTCTGGGGTAAGAATATCTAAATGGATCGCATCTGCCATGTTGGTCTCTTTTATCCTGCTAATCGTTTTGCTTTTTCAATTACCTCTTCAATGCCGCCAACCATATAGAAGGCCTGCTCCGGAAGGTCGTCATGTTTTCCTTCGATTATTTCCTTAAACCCTCGGATCGTGTCCTCCAGTTTTACGTATTTACCCGGAGTGCCGGTAAACTCTTGAGCGACAAAAAATGGCTGGGAAAGAAATCGTTGAATTTTTCTTGCTCGCGACACCGCCAGTTTGTCTTCATCAGACAATTCTTCCATGCCCAGAATAGCAATAATGTCCTGAAGGTCTTTATACCGCTGAAGAATCGCCTGGACTTCCCGAGCCACCCGGTAATGTTCTTCTCCGACCACTTTGGGATCAAGAATCCGGGAGGTTGAGTCCAGGGGATCAACCGCCGGATAGATACCGAGCTCTGCAATCTGCCGGGATAAAACGGACGTTGCATCCAGGTGGGCAAAGGTTGTTGCCGGCGCAGGGTCGGTCAGGTCGTCAGCGGGAACATAAATGGCTTGCACTGAGGTGATCGAGCCTTTCTTGGTCGAGGTAATTCTTTCCTGAAGCTCGCCCAGGTCTGTGGCTAATGTGGGTTGATACCCCACGGCTGACGGCATGCGGCCTAAAAGCGCCGAGACTTCAGAGTTGGCTTGGGTAAAACGGAAGATGTTGTCAATAAAAAGCAACACATCTTGTCCTTCTTCATCCCTAAAGTATTCTGCTGCCGTCAAAGCAGAAAGACCCACGCGGGCACGGGCGCCCGGGGTCTCAGTCATCTGTCCGTAAACCAAGGCGCATTTTGAAATAACCCCTGATTGTTTCATTTCCAACCACAGATCGTTTCCTTCTCTGGTCCGCTCCCCTACGCCTCCAAAAACTGAATAGCCTCCGTGGTGAACCGCGATATTGTGGATCAGCTCCATAATAATAACTGTTTTTCCAACCCCAGCGCCTCCAAACAGACCGATTTTTCCTCCCTTTGAATAGGGTTCCAATAAATCAATAACTTTTACTCCGGTTTCGAGCGCCTCCACCGCCACATTCTGTTCGACAAACGAAGGAGCTGGCCGGTGAATGGGGTAGCGTTTTTTCGCATTGACCGGGCCCATTTCATCCACGGGTTTTCCGATTACATTGAGCACCCTTCCCAGGGCCTCTTTTCCCACCGGCATGGTTATCTGTTCTCCTCGATAAACCCCTTTTTGGCCCCGCACTAAACCATCAGTGGTTTCCATGGCAACGCATCGAACGGTATCGTCGCCGATATGTTGAGCTACCTCAAGAATAAGATTCCACTCGGTGTCGTCAACGTTTGGGTTGGTGAGTTCAATGGCTCCATAAATTTCCGGGAGGTTTCCGGTATCGAACCGCATATCAACCACCGGGCCTATAACCTGGGTTATTTTTCCTTCGCTTACTGCTTCTCTGGTCATTAGTGATTATCCTCCTTAAAGGATATGGGTTATTTTTTTAAAGCTTCGGCTCCACCGACGATATCTAAAAGCTCCTTGGTTATGGCAGCTTGTCTTGCTTTATTATAAATTAAGGCTAAATCCGTAATTACCTCCCTGCAGTTATTAGAGGCTGTATCCATGGCCGTCATCCGCGCAGCGTATTCGCTGGTTTGTGATTCCAAGATGGCTTTTAATATCTGACTTTCAAGGTATTTTGGTAAGAGCTGGTCTAAAATTTCTTTTTGGCTTGGTTCAATTATATAATCTTTCGGGGCCTCGGCCTCTGTCCCAGCCGGGGTGGTGGGAATAGGCAGAATGGTTTCTCGTGTTATTTCATATCGGACTACTGATTTAAACGCAGAGTAGTAAAGATGAACCTCGTTCCATTCGCCGGTCAAAAAATATTTTTTTGTTTCCCTGGCAATGTCTGCGGCTAATTCATAATTAGTTCTTTCACGGTCTTCGAGGTATTTCTTTTTTATTTCAAAATGTTTTTTTGAAAAAAAATCACCTCCCTTTTTCCCCACCGTAAGGAAGGATGCTTTTCCCAGGCCTTCTCCCATTTTTTTAAGGTCTCTTTCCGCCCTAAAGATTATGTTGTTGTTAAACGACCCGCACAACCCCTTGTCGCCGGTGACCAGTATAATTCCCAGCCTTTTCTTTTCCTCGCTGGAAACAAAGAACGGGTGGTCTTCAGGGGTCATCCCTTTGCACATCTCCAGCACTAAATGCTTTGTCGCCTCAGCGAACGGCCGGGCTTTTAAAGCTTTTTCCTGGGATTTCCGCAGTTTCGCGGCCGAGACCATTTGCATGGCCTTGGTAATGGTCTGCGTGTTTTTTACACTGGCGATTCTCCTTCTTATGGTTCTCAGTGTTGCCATTATTCTTCAACAATAAATTTTTCTTTAAATTTTCCAAGCGCCTCTTTAAGCTTTTTGTCAATATCCTCGGTCAATTCTTTCTTGGTCTTGATTTCATCCAGCAGACTTTTGTAATTATTTTCCAGAAAATCAGAAAGCTCGGCCTCAAAACGGGCCAAACATGATTCAGGATAGGCATCCACATACCCCTGGGTGCCGGCATAGATAATAACAATTTGTCTTTCTACCGGGAGCGGGCTGTATTGTCCTTGCTTCAAGAGTTCAACCAGGCGGCTTCCGCGGGCAAGCTGGGCCTGGGTAGCTTTATCAAGCTCACTACCAAATTTCGCGAATGCTGCCAGCTCTCGATACTGCGCTAAATCAAGCCGAAGGCTTCCGGCGATCTTTTTCATGGCCTTGTTTTGGGCGTTGCCTCCAACTCGAGAAACCGAAAGACCGACGTTAATTGCGGGCCTGATCCCGGAATAGAAAAGCTCCGGCTCCAGATAGATCTGGCCGTCGGTAATAGAAATCACGTTAGTAGGAATATAGGCGGAAACATCTCCTGCCTGGGTCTCGATGATCGGAAGAGCGGTTAAAGAACCACCACCCAAAGCATCGTTTAGTTTTGCTGCTCGTTCCAAGAGCCGGGAGTGAAGATAAAAAATATCTCCCGGATAAGCCTCTCTTCCCGGAGGTCTTCTTAATAAGAGGGACAGCTGACGATAGGCAACCGCGTGTTTAGAAAGGTCGTCGTAAATAACCAGAGCGTGCCGTTTGGTATCCCGGAAGTATTCTCCCATGGCGCACCCGGCAAACGGAGCGATATATTGCAGGGGAGCCGGGTCGCTGGCGGTGGCTGCCACCACGGTGGTATATTTCATCGCCCCGTATTTTTCGAAGAGATCAACCACACGGGCAACTGAGGAGCGCTTCTGCCCGATAGCGACATAGATACAAAAAACATCAGTGTCCCGCTGGTTAATAATCGCGTCAAGAGCGATGACGCTCTTCCCAGTGCCGCGGTCTCCGATGATTAACTCCCGTTGTCCTCGGCCGATCGGAATCATAGCATCGATCGCTTTTATGCCGGTCTGGAGAGGCTCTTTCACGGGCGATCGGTATACCACCCCCGGAGCTCTCACCTCTACGTTTCGATATTCTTTAGTTTCAATTTCTCCTTTTCCGTCGATAGGCTTTCCAATGGCATCTACCACCCGGCCAATAAGCGCTTCGCCCACGGGAACCTGGGTGATCCGGTTTGTCCTTTTTACCAGATCGCCTTCTTTGATATGGACGTCTTCTCCAAGAATCGCCACCCCAACATTGTCTTCCTCCAGGTTTAGAACCATTCCTATTATTCCGTGAGGAAACTCGACAAGCTCGTTGGCCATAACATTTTGAAGGCCATAGATCCGGGCAATCCCGTCTCCTACGGAGAGCACCCTTCCGACCTCTCTAACGTCAACTTCTTTTTCATATTTACCAATTTGCTCTTTTATTACCTGAGTTATTTCTTCTGCTTTAATCTCCATGATTCTTAATCCTTTTTAGATTAACGTTTCACCCATTCTTTGGAGTTGATTTCTTATGCTTCCATCAAAAATTTTATCCCCCACCTCAGCAATAACCCCACCAATAATTTGTGGCTCAACCACGCTGTTTAAGAGCACCTTTTTTTGGGTAATGCCTTCCAGCGACTTTTTAATGCTCTCAAAATCCCCCATGGAAAGAGGCCGCGCTGTTATTACCCGGGCCTTCACATATCCGGAAATCTGATAAGTCAAGTCTTCGTAAAGCTCTAAAATGGCGGAAAAGTACTGGATCCTTCTTTTGTCCACCAAAAGGCACAAAAAATTTTGGATAGTTTTTGAAAGGTTAATTTTCTCAGCCACCCCCAAGATTGTTTTTTTCAGATCTTCGGCTGAATAAAGCGGGCTTAAAAGAGCGTTTTGAAACTCGGGAAATTTTTTCAGCAAATCAGAAAAATTTTTGAGTTCGGTTTTAAACTCCTCGACCCGATTATTCTCTTTCCCGATCTCGATTAATGCTTGGGCATATCTTCGGGCAATCTTTCTGTTTAACATACCTTAGATTACCTTGGATGTTATTTGGGTAATATAGTCTTTAACCAGGCGAGCGTGGTCATCATTGTTTATCTTTTCCTTTATAATTTTTTCAGCTCTCTCCAAAGATAATGCGGCGAGTTCTTTTTTTAGCTCTGCCTTGGCTTTTTTTAGTTCTTGTTCGGCAATTATTTTTGCCTGCCATTTAATTATTTCTGCTTCTTTTTCCGCGGCCGTAATAATTCTTTCTTTTTCTGCTTCTCCTTCCTTTTCCACTGCTTTGCGAATTTCCTCTACCTCTTTTCCCAAGAGGGTTATCTTCTTTTCGTATTCCCTTAGCCTGTTTTCCGCTAAAGTTATTGCTTCTTCTGCTTCTTTTAGCGCTTGCTGAATTTTTTCGCTCCGCTCGGAAAAAAAGCTTTTTATGCGGGGAAAGGCAAAAATATACAAAACGATGAGAAAAAGAACGAAGTTTATTACGCTAAAAATAAATGGCCAGAGCGTCGAGCCGCCATGTCCTCCTTCTTGTGAAGCGCATGCAATCCCCACAGGAGCACATAGTGTAATTATTATGAGATAAAAAACATTCATTCCTACACGCTTCTTCCTAAGGCCTTTTGTGCCATTATCTGTCCTATGGCATCAACTTGTTGGTGAAGAGTTTTTTTGGTCTGCTCGGCTTCTTCGGCTATATTTCTCCTCATTTCTTCCAAAAACCCTTGGGCTTCTTTTCTGGCCTTATCTATCGCGGCCTCTCTTTTTTCAGCTCCTTCTAAAATAAGTTTTCTTTTTAGTTCGAGCGCTTCTTTTCTGGCCTGGCGAAATTTTTCATTATACTGATCAAGGGTTTTTTCAGCTTTTTCCCCAACCTGGTCGGCTTGATTTAAAAATCCCTCGGTTCTTTCTTCTCGTTCCTGAAGGATTTTTAAAATAGGCTTAAAAAGAATCTTGTTAAGAAACCACAAGACCAATAGGAAGATAAGCCCTTGAATAACGAGCAAGCCCGGGACAATACCGATTCCTATAATGTTTACCGAAGAAAACATATTACATCTTCGTCCGGAGTAAGAACGCGATAACAAAAGCGTAAAGCACAAGGGATTCGATAAAAGCCAGCCCCAAGATATAGGGGACAAACATTTTATCAGCTGCACCAGGGTTTCGAGCAATGCCCTCTAAGGAAGAACCAGCAGCCCGGCCCTGACCAAGACCGCCGCCAAATGCCGCTAATCCAATTGCCAACCCAGCGCCAAGACCAATCAACCCCTTGGACATCGAACCATCGGCAGCACCCGCTGCTCCTTCTTCTGCAAATACCGGTGAAGATATTAAAAGCATCAACCCTATTACCATAACCGCTGTTCTCCATTTTCTCATGACTTTCCAACCTCCTTTTTAAAAAAATTATTAATGTTCATGAGACACGGCCAACCCTATGTATACTGTTGAAAGCGTAGCAAACACAAATGCCTGAATGAGCGCTACCATTAAACCCAAAACCAAAAAAATGACCGGCACAACCAACGGAACAAGCCCCGAAAAAATAGCCAACACCGCATGGTCGCCGGATATATTTCCATAAAGCCTAACCATAAGAGAAAACGGTCGAAAAAGATGGCTGATAATCTCAATAACAAACATAAGCGGGGCCAGATAAATAAGCGGGCCGGCAAAATGTTTTAAATATTTTATCCCGTGTTCTTTAAACCCCTGGTAGTTATAATATAAAAAAACTATTATTGCGCATGCACCATTAGTATAAAGATTGCTGGTGGGGGGAAGAAAGCCGGGGATAAGCCCCAAGAGGTTGCAGAAAAGGATAAAAACAAACAGGCTTCCAATTAAAGGAAGATATTTTTCCGCATGGTGTCCGATAATATCCTTCATTATATTAACGGTGGCCTGGATGACTAATTCAAAGAAATTTTGGAAGGAAAGTTTTTTTGGGGGGATAAGCGGGTTGGGTGATTTTTTTATAGAATTAAAAACCTTTGCGGAGATAATAAAAAGGACGGCCGCAATAAAAATGGTAGTAAAAATAAGCTGTCTTTCTGGATCGTCGGCGATAAAGGGCAATAAAGAAAACCATGTAAAACCGTGTTCCATGGGGAGGTCCCGTTTATTTTAAAGTTGAATGAAAATTCATTCATTATGAAGGGGGTTGTTTATCATTATCAAAAATGGTTGTCAAGAATTTTTTGTTTTATTTCTCTGTGAGCGTTTTTTTATATTTCCTAACTATAAAAATTCCTGTATTTATTCCAGCAGCTATCCCTCCCACAAAAAAAATTATCGTTAGCCAAGGAAAGGTCTTAAAGTGATTATCGAGCCAATATCCAACCATAACCCCCCCCGCTAAAGCGGCGGCCATGTCAAAGGTAAGAGCTAAAAATATCCCGTATTGTTTTAGATATTGAGGTTTGATTTTAAAAACGATAAAAAGAGATTAATGATTGTTTGTTTTTTGCGAGGAAAAAATACTTTCAAAGCCAACAATTAAAAGAATTATTGAAAAACTAACAATAAAGGCAAAAATACTTACTACTTCGTGGCTAACCAAAAAAAACAATGCTCCGAATAAAATAATTATTTTGATTATATATGTTATTACTACAGGTGTCTTGCGTGGGTTACTTTGTTGAAAAACCTTTTCTCCTATCTTGCTTAAAATAACAATATTTATCAACGAAAGCCCTCCTCCTATCAACACCCCAAAAAAAATCTTTTTTGATTCAAAAAACAAGCTTGCCGCTGCCAAAAAAAACAAAATAATCAACGCTCTTTTTTCCGATGCTATAAACTTCTTTTTGGTCGCTTCTTTTAGAGCCTCCATTTATTCTTTTATTTCCATCGGCATTATTACACAAGTGTATTCATCGCTATTTGGTGAGCTTATTATTACCGGACTGTCTTTGTCTTTTATTTTTATAACAACATCTTCTCCATCAATGGCGCTTATACTATCAACAAGATATCCCGCATTAAACCCAAGTTTAATATTTTCTCCATCATAAAATATCGGGATAGTTTCTCTTCCTTCCCCAAAAATCGGGTTTTTGGTAAAAATCTCCAGTGTATCTTTGCCAAAAAACAGGTTAATTGCTTTTGATCGTTCTTCGGCAATAACGGAAATTCTTTTTAAAGAATTTAAAAAACGCAGCCTATTAATGGTGGCTTTGTTTTCTGTGGTTTCGGGTATTGCTTGTTTATAGTTTGGAAACTCTTCGTCAATAACTCTGATCGCCAACATCGTATTTTCTTTTTTAAATATACCATTATTCTGTTTTAAAAGAAAAAATAGATTTTGGGCGTCTACACTCTCCTCCAACATTTTTTTTAATTCCAAAAGACCTTTTTTGGGGAAAAGAACACCTTTTTCGAGCGACTCCATTGCTAAAATTTCTTGTTTATTAACTTCTTCGATTTCCCTATCAATCATTGATAGTCTGTGGCCATCGGTTGCGACCATCCTAAGCATGTCTTTTCCTGATCGGTTTGTTTTTTCAAAAAAAACCCCGTTTAGGTTGGCTCTTGTTTCGTCGTTTGAAGCGGCAAAAATCGTTTTTTCAATCATTTCTTTTATGTTTTTTTTGTTTATTTCCTGAAATTTTTCTTCCTCAAAAAAACTCATTTCGGGAAATTCCTTGGCGTCTAACCCCACAACATTAAAAAAAATATCGTCTGCGGTAATTTCTATCCAGTCATTTTCTTTTCTTTTAAAATAAATTTCTTTGTCCGGCATTTCTTTTATTATTTCAAAAGTTTTTTTGGCATCTATAACCATACTTCCTTTTTCAAAAACTTCAGCCTCTAAAAACTCCTTTATGCTCACCTCTAAATTAGTAGCGTTTATTTCTACCCCATTTTTTTCCGCCCTTATAAGGACATTAGAAAGAATGGGTTTAATTTCTCTTCGCTCAATAATACCTTGGATTTTTTGAAGAGCCTTTAATAATTTCTTATGAGATATTTTAAATTTCATATTCTTTATTATTTTAAAATTATTGTTATAAAAGAGCTAAACATTTTTTAATATTAATTAAATAATAAACAAAGAGGAAGTTTTTTATTGTTGGTTTTTTGTTGAAAAAAAATTAATTAAATAACCTTATATCACCGAAATTACTTTTTTTAAATAAATTTTATTTTCTATTAATCTTAAAAAATATGTTTTTGAATGTGTATATTAATCATCACCCCAACACAAAATAAAGAGATCGAAAGCGAAGAACCACCGTAGCTAAAAAGCGGGAGTGTAATCCCGACCGTTGGCAACAAACCAAGGGTCATACCTACATTAATGATAATTTGCCAAAAAAATAAGGCAGTTATTCCACAACCAAGGAGCAACCCAAAACTATTTTTAGCAGAAGATGTGATAAATAAAAAACGAAAGAGTAAACCAATATAAAGAAAACCCAAGACTAACGCTCCAGCAAAACCCCATTCTTCACAAAAAACCGAAAAAACAAAATCAGTATATTTTTCCGGAACAAAATCAAGCTGAGATTGTGTTCCTTTTAAATAACCTTTTCCAAAAAACTTTCCCGACCCAACCGCAATTTTGGATTGAATGACCTGATAGCCTTTTCCCAAAGGGTCTAAGGAAGGATTTAAAAAATGGACCACCCGGTCTTTTTGATAATCTTTTAATAAGTGATTCCACGAGAGGGGAAAAAAAAGAAACGCACAAAAAAACAAAATAAAGAGAGTTCGAAACCGAATTCTTACAAAAAAAACTAAAGAAAAAAAGATTAACACCAAGAGCAACGCAGACCCAAGGTCTGGCTGAAGAAAAATAAGAAAGAAAGGGATGATCAAGAAGAAGCCGGGAATAAACAAAGAAGACAAACTAAAACCCCGTGGGTCAAACTTATTTTTAAACCACTTTGCCAAAACAATAATAAGGGAAAGCTTTATGAACTCGGACGGTTGAACATTAAAAAAACCAAGGGAAAGCCAACGCCGTGACCCAGAAATAAATTTACCCTGAAAAAGAACCAAAACAAGAAGAAAAATAATGAAAAAATAAAGGAAATAACCAAATTGCTCTAAATACGAATAGTTTAAAAAAGATCCCAAAAACAACAAAACAATCCCCAAAAAAAGCCAATAAACCTGTTTTTTATAAACAGCCCCCACGGCGTGAACTGAAACGCTTGCGCTATAAAGATTAAAAATTCCAAAGCCCACAATCAATAGGGCAATAAAAAAAAGACTCAAATCAAAACGGGTAATCAAGCGCCGATCAAAAAGAAAAAAAGTGGAAAGCATATCTACAACCCTTTATTCTCGAGATAATATTTGATTATATCCCGGGCGATTGGAGCGGCGGCGACCGAACCAAAACCACCATGCTCAACCAGAACAACAACGGCTATTTGGGGATTGTTAAAGGGAGCAAAAGCAAAAAACCACGCGTGGTCTTGCAAATAACTTGGCAGCTTAGAACGCACGTCTCCTGGAGGCAAGCCAACAACCTGGGCAGTCCCGGTTTTTCCCGCTATTTCTATCCCCGCCACCCGGGCAATCTTTGCGGTGCCATTTTCCCCTTGCACAACCCGCAAAAGAGATTCCCTGATAATATTAATAGACGCAAGCGAAATGGGCAGTCGAGGAACATCGTTGAACTTAAAATCTTTTAATATGGTTCCGCGTTCGTCTTCTAATTTTTTAACCAAAAAAGGAGTGTGCAACTTTCCCCCATTTGCAATGGCACTGATCAATACGAGCATTTGAAGAGGGGTGGCTACATAAAAACCCTGACCAATCGCGCAGGATAGCGTTTCCCCCTTTTGCCAGGGAATGTGGAAGGTCTTCTCTTTCCACTTGCTGGTGGGCACCAGCCCCTTTTTTTCGTTTTCTAAAATTAGGCCAGTGGGGCCCCCCAACCCAAATAATTTTGCATAATATGCCAAAGGGTCAACCCCGACCAAATGCCCAACTTGATAGAAATATACGTCACAGGATTGTTCTATGGCGTCAAAAAGATTTAAAGTTCCATGGCCGCCTTTTTTCCAACACCGATAAAGACGATTTCCGAAACTAAAAGAACCGTTGCAAAAAATCTTCGTATCTGGAGTTATTTTGCCCTCTTCCAGGCCTGCGATTGCGGTAACTATCTTAAATAAAGACCCAGGGGGATAAAGTCCCTGAATGCCCTTATTGGTAAGGGGATGAAAAGGGTTTTTTATTAACGCACCCCAGTCGCCAAAAGATATTCCCCGAGAAAAAAGGTTGGGGTCAAAAGAAGGGTGGCTTACAAAGGCCAAAATCTCGCCCGTATTTGGGTTCATGGCGATAACAGAGCCATTTTTTTCTCCTAATGCTTGATCCGCAAAACCCTGAAGGCCTAAATCAATAGTCAAAAAAAGGTCTTCCCCGGGAACAGGTTCGACTGAACCCAACATCCCCTTTTTTCTTCCCAGAGAATCGACCTCAAACTGAAGCCAACCAGGTCGCCCTTTAAGGGGATTTTCTAAAACTTTTTCTATTCCTGATTTACCTAAAAAATCACCGGGGGTATAGCTTGAATATTCTGGCCGGGCCAGTTCAGACTCATTTATCTCACCCAAATAACCAAGGACATGGGCAAGATTTTCTTTTAAAGGGTAATTTCGTTTTGGGAAAAACTCGACCACCACGTTGGGAAGGTCAAGTTTGTGGAATTCTATTCCGCTCAATTCTTTCCGGTTTACATCCAGCTTAATTTTTATTGGTTTAAAACGAGGAAGATACAAAGAATTTTTTACCTTTTTTACAATCTCCTCTGGATCAAGATTTAAAATTTCACTCAGCAGGGGCAGGATCCCGTTTAGCTGCTTTATGCCCGAATACAAGAGAGAAACATCAAAAGAAGGTGTGTTGTTTGCGAGAACCCTGCCATTTCGATCATAAATTACGCCCCGAGGAGAAGGTATTTCTTGGATTTTGATCCGGTTGTTTTCAGAAAGATCAAAAAAATAATCCCCCTTTACCACCTGAAGATAAAAAAGCCGGACAAAAATTGTTAAAAAAGCCAGAAAAACAAAAAACTTTAAAAAGCCAAGCCGTCGCGAAAGGGCCTCGATTATTTCTTGATCAAAATCCATAAGCCTACTTTGTCCGCCGTTCTTTTATAAACTTTTCAAATTTATTAACGAGAGGAAAAATCAGAAGAGATAATAAAAAAGTAAAAAAACCCTGCAACACAGAAGTCTTTAAAATGATCTCCAGGGTTCCCCAGTTTTTTTCCATCAGCCCAAACAACAGGTGAATTAAAAGAGAGTCTAATAAAAACAACAAGAGAACCACGCCCACCCAGAGGAGTTTGTTTTCTAAAAAAAACAATTTTTTGAGAATTTGAATAAAACAAAACAAAACCAACCTTAAAAACAAAAAAAGACCCACGATCCCCCCCGAAAACAAGTCCATGAGAAAACCAAGCCATATCACCAAAAAACAACCCTGAACCGGCTTTTGAAAAAGACATATATAAAGAGTGAGAGGGATGGTAAAGTCGGGCTTTATCGGGAAAAGATAGCAGTTTACTATCGGGTTCGTCTGTATAACTATACAGAAAAGTCCAAAGATGGCTAAAAAAAGAAACTCCCACATAGACTATGACGCCAGATCGAGGACAACAAAGACTTCTTCGGTTTTCTTAAAATTCACCATCGGCCGAATAATTACTTCTTGAAAGGCAGAAAGCTTATCCTTTTTTAGGGAGACGATTTTGCCCACAATAGTTCCTTTGGGGAAAAATCCTTCTAACCCAGAAGCTATTACCCAATCGCCCAAGCGAACATCTTCTGATCCCAGCACATATTTCATTTGGCAAAACCCTCCTCCAATGCCTTCCACCACTCCTTGAGTGCGAGTTCTTTGAATAAGAGCGTCCAAGGCAAAGCCTTGATCGATTAAAAGGAGGACCACGGAAAAAGAATCCGCCTCCCTTAAAATTCTTCCCACCGCGCCATCAGGACATAAAACCGCCATGCCCTTTTTTATCCCTTCGTTCCTCCCTTTGTTAATGGAGAAAGACTCGAAATACAACGAAGCATCAACTCCAACAACTTCAGCCACCGCCAGCTTATGGGGGTTATTTTTTTTAAACTCTAAAAGCTTCCGAAGCCTTTGATTTGCTAAGGCGGATTCCTGGAGAAGAACATTTTCTTGACGAAGCATTTTGATTTCTTGGTTTAATATTTGGTTTTTCTTTTCGGTTTCGATCAAAAAAACATACCGCTCCCAAACATGAACAGGAAAAGAAAAAACCGTGTTTATAGTTTTCTGGAAATAAGAAACCACAGAAAACGCCCCGGGTTCTATAAAGCGGAAACCCGGAGGACGCTTTAAGTTATAGAAAAAATAGAGAGAAACAGCCAATAAAACCAAGAAGACAAAAAAGGGGAAACCATACTTTCGAGAAAAAATTGACATAACAGGAAAAACTTCCCGGGAGGTGATGTTTAATCCCGAAGCATAACATTTTTTAGAAGGTCCAGTTCATCCAGGGCTTTTCCAGAACCAAGCACCACAGCCGTAAGGGGGTCGTCAGGGATAACAAAAGGCAATCCGGTTTCTTCTCGGAGAAGAACATCAAGGTTTTTCAACAATGCGCCCCCGCCCACCAAAACTATCCCCTTATCTACAACATCTGCTGCTAATTCTGGAGGAATCCGCTCTAAGGCGGCTTTAACTACCTCGACAATACTTTTTATCGGCTCTCTTAAGGCGGTCATTATTTCTTCAGAGGTTATCTCTAAGGTCTTGGGGACCCCCAGGACCAGGTCGCGACCTTTCACATCAGCGGTTTTTATGGTTTCTTCCGGATAGGCGGTCCCAATAGTCATTTTTATCATCTCTGCGGTTCGCTCGCCGATCAGAAGGTTATGCTTTCGTTTTATATAATTCACGATCGCTTCATCCATTTTATCTCCAGCCACCCGGATTGATTGGCTGAAAACTATTCCCGAAAGCGAAATAACCGCCACCTCGGTAGTTCCTCCGCCGATATCCACAACCATATTCCCCCATGGCTCATCCACCGGAAGCCCTGCTCCAATGGCCGCAGCCATTGGTTCTTCAATCAAATAGATTTCCCGCGCCCCGGCTTGAAGCGCAGTTTCACGGACCGCTCGTTTTTCAACCGAAGTGATTCCCGAAGGAACGCTAATAATTATTCGGGGACGAATTAGGCTCCTCCGGTTGTGGGACCGCTCTATAAAATAGCGGATCATCGCCTCGGTTACTTCAAAGTCGGAGATTACGCCATCTTTCATGGGACGAACGGTCGTAATATTGCCCGGGGTTCGGCCCAACATTTTCTTGGCCTCATTGCCGACGGCAAGAATTTTTTTACCCCCCTTACCATCCCTTTGGAGGGCAACCACAGAGGGTTCATTGGAGACAATGCCCTTACCCTTCACATAAACCAGCGTACTGGCTGTCCCCAGGTCTATAGCCAGATCATTAGAAAAAACACCAATAATAGAATTAAGAAATTTCATTTTAATTCCTTGTTTTAAAAGAAAAAATAATTTGGCTCTCGAACAAAAGCACGCGACAACCTAATGCTTAACAGAACCCTTGATTTTTTTCAAGAAAATAATAGAGAGAATTTTTTTGTATTAAAGTAATTATAATGGTAAAAAAGAAAACGGTTGGAAAGGATTATTACCAAAGAAAGGACAAACGCGATGCTCAGTGTTTTAAGAAAATATGCGAGATCAATTTTTATCTATTTTATCCCTTTTCTCATTATTAGTTTCGTGTTGTATTTTGGCTGGACCGACATCCGCGAAAGGCAAGAAAGTTGGATGGTAAAAGTGAACAAGAGCACTATTTCGGCAGCCGAATATCGGAAATATTACACGCAGCTGATAGATTACTACAAAAAGATTTATCAGGTGGACCTGACCCCGGATCTGATTGAAAAACTCGGGGTAAAACAACAAATCACTGATAACCTCATTAACGAACTTATTTTACTGGAAACTGCGGAAAAGGTCAGCCTGATGGTCCCGGAAGCTGAGCTGAAAAAAACCATTGAAGCTGTACCCGGATTTCAAAAGAACGGAAAATTTGACGACCAAACATATCAGGAGCTTTTGAGTCAGAACAAAGTCACTCCGCAAGAATTTGAAAAAGATCAGCGAAAAGGACTCATGGTTTCTCGAATAAGAGATTTGATAATCGATGGAGTGAAATATTCTGAAAAGGAACTCCAGGACAAGTTTATCTGGGAAAACGAAAAGGTTGATCTGGAATTCGCGGAGATTGACCCCGAAAATTTTTTCAATGTGGGCGAGCCCAGGGAAGAAGAAGTAAAAGCTTATTATGATAAGCATAAAGAAGAGTTCCGCGTGCCCGAAAAAATCAAAATTAGTTATCTAAAATTTTCGCCCGAAGATTTTGAAAACAAAACCTCGGTTTCTCCCGAGGAAATTGATGAGTACTATAAAAATTTTTCCGAGGAATTTTGGGAGCCCAAGAAAGTCCATGCTCG
The DNA here is from genome assembly GCA_035256645.1 of Thermodesulfobacteriota bacterium. Taxonomy (GTDB): domain Bacteria; phylum Desulfobacterota; class WTBG01; order JAGOGO01; family JAGOGO01. Next base: position 21,474 of record DATEXU010000170.1, read on the forward strand.
GCACATATTAATCAAAGTTAATCCAGGCTCAAAAAGCGAGGAGAAAATAGAAGCTGAAAAGAAAGCCGAGGAAATTCTTTCTCTCATTAAGGGAGGAAAGCCTTTTGAGCGCTTGGCCCTCATGTATTCCCAAGATCAGGCCACAGCCAAAGAGGGGGGGGATTTAGGGTTTTTCCCCCCGGGCCAAATGATAAAGGAATTTGATGATGTCGCATTTGATCTTAAGCCCGGAGAGGTGAGCGGGGTGTTTGAGACTAAATTCGGATTTCATATAATTAAGGTTGAGGAAATAAAAGAAGAGAGAACAAAACCATTCGAGGAAGCCAAGGAAGAAATTCGGGAGAAGCTCATCAAGGAAAAAACCCAAGACCTCATAAAAAAGGAGGCTTATCGCGGTTACCGGACCATCCTTAAGACGAAAGACCTTAAAGGATACGCCGATCAAGGGGGACTAAAAGTAGTCGAAAGCAATTATTTTTCTCGAGAGGAAAGCTCCCCGATAGCGGGGGACTCCGGGGAGTTTGTGGAAGAAATTTTTGGATTTAACCCTGGAGAAATAGCTTCGCCCAAGGATATCAACGAAAGCTACTATATTATTCGGCTCGAGGATAAAAAGAAAAGCTACCTTCCCCCGGTGGGGGAAGCAAAAGAAAAGATAGTGGTGATTCTAAAAAGAGAAATTCAAAAAGAAGCTGCCAAAAGAAAAGGCGAGGAAGTGCTTAAAAAGCTTATCCAAGGGAGCTCTTTTCCAGAGGCAATAACAGATCAAGAAAAACCAACCATTAAAGAAACAGGCCTTTTTACTCGCACGAACACCAACATTCCCAAAATCGGGATTTCACCCGAAATGATGGTGGCCGCCTTTGGCTTGAGGCCCGAAGCGCCTTTTGCGAAAGAAGTATTTGAGGTGGGCGGAAAAATTTATCTGATAAAACTAAAAGCAAGAGAAGAAGTGCCGCCCGAAGAATTTTTAGATAAAAAAAGCAAAGCAGAAAAAAGGTATCTTTATGAGAAAACGAATGAGTATTTGGAAGATTGGTTAAAAAATGGGCGGCTTCAAGCAAACATCGTTTTTAACCAGAGGGTTAATCCCTGACAGCAATACAGGCAAAACGAACCGACCAGGCGACCAAGAATGCACCGATTAAAAAAAGGAGTGCTGATTGTCTTCGAAGGGGTTGATGGGGCAGGAAAAAGCACGCAGGCACGATTATTATACGAGCGACTATCCAAAGCTCAATTCGAAGCCGAGCTCTCCAAAGAGCCGACCGAAGGAACGTGGGGGAAAAAATTAAGAAAACTGATCGAGGAGGGACGGGGAGATGTGGGCCCGCAGGAAGAGCTTGAATGGTTTATAAAAGATCGCTTTCAACACGTGGAAGAAATTATTAAACCTGGACTAAAAAATAACAAAATAATTATTTTGGATCGGTACTATTTTTCCACGATCGCCTACCAGGGAGCCCTTGGTGTTGACCCAAAGGAAATCGAGAAGAGAAACAATGAATTTGCTCCTGAGCCGAACCTGGTTTTTTTAATCGAGATACCACCGGGCGCGGGGATTAAGAGAATAAAAGAATCAAGGGGAAAAGAAACAGATTCGTTTGAGAGAGAAAGCTACCTTTTAAGGGTGGACCAAATTTTTCACAGCTTAGAAAAACCTTTTCTTTATCGGCTTTCTGGAGAGGAATCTGTTCAAAAGCTGAGCGACCAGACTTGGAAAAGAACCACGGCCCATTTAAAAGAGCGCAACCTGATCGAAAGATAACGATCTTTTTTCAAGGAGGGTTTAAAATGATTACCGGAAAATTAATCAGAATAGAAAGAATCATTAACCGTAACACCAAGAAAACGGTTATTGTGCCGATGGATCACGGTGTTTCTTCCGGACCCATAAAGGGGTTGATCGACCTGGGGAAAACGGTAAACATGATTGCCGAAGGAGGCGCGAACGCGGTGATCGGACATCTGGGCCTTCCTCTCCATGGGCATCGGGGCACCGGAAAAGACATTGGCTTAATCCTGCACCTGTCCGCTTCAACCTCTCTGGGGCCTGACCCAAATCACAAGGTTTTGGTCAACTCAGTTCAACATGCTCTAAAAATGGGCGCCGACGGTGTATCAGTCCATATTAATATTGGCGCTGATGATGAAGCCAAAATGCTGGAAGACTTGGGCAAGGTCGCGGTTGAGTGCATGGAGTGGGGAATGCCGCTTTTAGCCATGATGTATCCTCGCGGCGCGAAAATCAAGAGCGAAAATGACGTTGAAGTGGTAAAGCATGCGGCCCGAGTCGGGGCAGAGATGGGCGCCGACATTGTCAAGTGCCCTTATACCGGCAGCCCGGAATCATTCAGGGAAGTAGTGGCAGGTTGCCCTGTGCCGGTAGTGATCGCCGGAGGCTCAAAGCTGAGCGATGAAGAAACCTTGAAGATGATTGATGGGGCGATGAAGGCTGGAGCCGCCGGGCTTTCGATGGGGAGAAATGCTTTTCAACACGAAAACCCCGCTAAATTCGTAAAAGCGGCTTGCGCTATGGTGCATGAAGGAATTTCAGTTAAAGAAGCGCTCAAGATGATCCGGTCTTAATTATACAAGAGGAGGGTATAGCGGCAGCCGATCTCGCTTAAGACATCAAATCCGACCTCGCTATTGAAAAGAAGGCCGGGTGATTTATTTAATTTATATTTAATTAAAAGAGGATAGGGGATCAATGACTCTGCAAAATAAAATAGGCCAGATTACCACATAAAAAGGTAGAAGGCCTTTTTGCTTTGGGGCGGAAGGAAATTTCGAGGGTGGTTTATACGGATCAATATAAAAACTGTTATATGGCTTTAAAAAGGATTGGAAAATGAGTTTGAATGATTATCTGAAATGTCCGGGGCTTGATCGTGTCGCAAACGCTGTTCCGGAAATGCGCCTTTGTCATAAATGCGGAAGCGACGTTGAAATTTGGACAGATGAAAAGAAAGGAAGATGCTCAAAGCGCGGTACAATGATCAAAAACAGAAACCTTCAACCCGGTGATGAGAAAAAAAGTGAATCATGTCTTCAAAAAGCTGAACATGATCTGAATTTGAAGGAATTGGTTCGATTGGCGCGTTCATCGGGAGCAAGTGATGCCCAAATAATATTTTCAGGCGACCTTTTAGTTAAAAACGATTTGGCGGATCTTTGCAAAGAACCTCAATGCGAAAATTACGGACTGTCGCTGAGCTGTCCTCCGCATATTTCCGAACTGATGAAGGTTTGCGGTTGGCCTTTGAATATTAATGACCGTGAACCAGGATCAGGCGCTGACTCAATGTCGTGGGTTGCCGGCCTGGTCATGGTTGGTTAATAGCAAGGCGCCTTCATTTGTATATCTTTGTTGTCTCCTCGTCATACTCCTCGACGTCGATTCCTCGTCCCTGACTCGATCTGCTTTTGAATGCAACTTGATATAAGAAGCTCCCTTAAAAGCAAAGCGATCCGGAGGAGAGTTGAAGGATCGCTCCTGCAACAAACGCCAATCCCATTATTTTCCTCTTCCTTTGTCTTTCGATATAGTTTTGTCGGCTGATTTATCCCGACGATGAAAAGGAGATATACCATCTTCCCTTAGTGCGATTATCACTATAAGTATACCAATGCCCAACACGACCATAATGATAACAATAAGCATTAAATTAAGCGCGGCAACCATTTTCGCTCGTATTTAAAAGTGAATAGAAATTTCGGGTTCATATCATATCTGGGGTAATTTTGCCTGGAGTTTTGTTTGGGTTACATTCCCGGTGGCATACCTCCACCTCCACCCATGCCTCCGCCTCCCCAGCCTCCCCCACCCCTACCTCCGCCCATTCCTCCCCTGCCGCCCGGCCTTTCTCCGCCCATCCCTTGTGGTCCACTTTCCGGTGATCTCGGCTGCAGCTCGTCTTGCATCTTTTGATACTCTCTCATCTGTTTTTCTGTCAGGACTGCCGCGAGTTGTTTTTCGGTCGATTCACCAAGGCGTTGCAACTCGCACCTCAAGCAACAGTCCCCTCCACGGGGTTCTTGTCCTTTATACCTCCCAATAATGTCCTGCTGTTTCTTGCAGTATTCCTCCATTATCGGACGAATTTTTTCTTGCTGCTCATCAGTGAGGTTAAGTCGGTCTCTCATTGACGCAAGGAGTTCTTCCGGTGTATACTGTGGTAGCGTCATTCCCCCTCCAGGGGGAGCTCCCCTTCGCATCCTTGGCTGCGAACATGCAACCAGGAAGATGAGCAGGAAAAAGAGCATTATTTTTGGTAAATGTTTTAAAAAACGATGCTTACAAATATATGTGATTGACGATTTGCTTTCTCCATTCATAACGATCTCCTTTCGTTATAACTACGTATGCCAGATGCCGAGAAGCCTCATTAATGAACATTGTCGTTTGATGTTTAAGAAAGGTTACACAACAATAAGATTTTTTATTGCAGAGAAAATTTTCATCGCGAAGGACATCTGGGGAATTCGCAAATATTTTTAGTTAAAACAACATGTTTCGGTATAAAAAAAATCAAAAAATTCAGCACGACCTATTTTCTTGTAACTTTTTCGAATCAGCCCGCAACTATATAAGTGAAGAGAAAATGGGCAGACGAAAGTCAAAGAATGGTTCTATGGAGGATCCTCCTTTTGCTTCAAGCAGCATTAAAGGGTTTAAAGAGAAGGAAGATAAACAATAACTTTTATCATGAAAGGAGAACACATGAGCAAACCTAAATTAATTGGCGGCCTGCTTCTGGTATTTATTTTAGGCGCCCTGGCTGGAGGATGGGGAAATCAGTTATACTTTATGCATAGCATAAAGTATAAATTTGAGCGATTCGCAAAGGGTGGGCTGCCGCCGTGTATGCCTGGGCACAGAACGGAACGATTCGCCGAAGGTGGGCCGATGCCGTTTATGTCTGGACATAGGATGAAGGGATTTGCGGAAGGCGGGCAACCGCCATGTATGTCTGGGGCCAGAATGGAGCGATGCGGGAAAATAATTAATGAGCTCGGCCTGACGGAAGACCAAAAGAAAAAGGTTGATGATATCTTGACCAAAAATCAAGACGAAAGAAAAAAGCTTATGGATAGCCTCAGGGAAGCGAAAAAACAGCTCAACACAGTGGTTTCTGCCAAAGAATTTGATGAAGCTGCTTTCCGGAAAGGTTTTCAACAGGTATCATCCATTAAGGAAAACTTAGCGGTGCTCAGGGCAAAAATGATTCCAGAGCTAAAGGCTGTACTTATTCCTGAGCAGATCGGATACCTGAAGGGGCGAATGGACGCAAGAAAAGAGTTTTGCGAGAAAAACCGCGGGTTTTCTCGGCAGGGGCATCACGGCGCCCTGGCAGAACCTGATATGCAGCACCCCCAACGCCACCAGGAACAAGGCGACCAACCGAACTCTTAACTATAGTGAAAGGCATGTGCCGAACGGGGCAGGAAAAATATTATCTCCTGCCTCGAAACTCGGTTGTAAAATTTTGTAATCAGTTTAAAATAAGCAAAGGTGAAAAAAGCTGTTTAAAATTCAAAGCCGAGTAAACTACTGCTTTATTGTTAGAGATGCCTACTCATACTACCATTGTAGAGGACTACGACATTGTTCGCCGGGTTATTGGCGGAGACATTAACACGTTTGGATTTTTGGTGAAAAAATACCAGGGACACATTTTAAGTGTTGTGGGCAATCACATACCGTATAACCAGGCAGAGGAGGTAGCGCATGATGTTTTTGTAAAAGCGTATCAGTCTCTGCTGACTTTTAAATATAAGGGCGGCTTTAAACAGTGGCTGTCGGTAATTGCTGTAAGAACGTGTTGTGATTATTGGAGAAAAGAATACCGTTCCCGCGAAATCCCGATGAGTTCTTGCTCCGAAGAAGAGCAGAAATTCGTGGAAAGGGCGTCGGCAAAGCAATCTATCCAAGCCACATCCCAGGAAAATTCCCAGAAGAAGGCCCGCGAATTATTGGATAGGGCTTTGGTTAAATTGTCGCCTGAGGATAAAATGGCTTTAGAGATGGTTTACCTGGAGGGCCTTTCGGCCAAAGAAGCTGCCGGCCTTCTCGGGTGGAGCGTTGCGAATGTGAAAATTCGTTTATTTCGCTCTCGAAAAAAACTTCGCAAGATCCTTACAGGATTTTTAGAAAATTAATGGAGGATGGTATGCGATTTGATAAAAAAAATTATACACAACTGGAAAGTGCGCTCATAAAAGCATATCGGGAAAAAGAAAAACCCCAGGTAAGTGAGCAATGGGAAATGAATGTCATGCAACACATCCGCAGCCTCGGGGCGCTTCCTTTTAAAACAAGCCCGTTTGAGCTTTTTGAGCAATTTGGGTGGCGTTTTGCGCCGGCTGCTTGTGTTGTGATCGCTTTGTTGACCTTTTGGATGGTCAAGCTTGACGTTACTCCTGAGGATGAAATGGCAAAATTTTCTATAGACCATCCCATTGAAGCGAGCTACATAGAAATGCCTGGGCTATAAGGAGGGAGAAGATATGAACAAACTAAAAGTAGCAATAATATTGCTTCTGGTGTTTGCTGTAGGCGCGCTGGCAGGTTCTTTAGGAAACAAGCTTTACTTTAAACATAGATTTGAGCGATTCGTTAAAGGCGGGCGACCGCCGCTCATGCATATACTGATGAGAAAAATGGTTCATGAACTCAACCTAACAGAAGCGCAAAAAGCGGACATTGAAAAAATTGTGAGTCAGGCAGAGAAACAGATAGAGGCCTTCAGACAGAAATACCGTCCGGAATTTGAAAAAATTATGGATGACACCATCGCACAGATAAAAGAAAAGCTAACCGATGAGCAGAAAAAGAAGTTGGACAAATTACATGAAGAATTAAAAATGAGGGGACGAATGGGCCCGAGAGGCATGCCCCATCCACCCATGATGGGCGGAATGCCCGATCAATTATTTGCCACCATGAAAGAGTGCCTTAATCTAACCAAAGCGCAAGAAGAAAAAATCCGCCCGATTATAGATGCGAGCAGGGGAAAAATGCGAACCATACTTAAAAAACATGGGGAACAAGAACGAGAGAATATGCGCATATTGGAAAACGATATGCAGGCGCTTGACAAGGATATTGAAAAACAGCTTGGCTCAGTCCTGACCGAAGAACAATTAAAAGAGTATCAGAAAATTCAAGAAGAGCGATGTCGGGAAATGCGCCCGGAAACGCCTCCGGAAATGCACCACCACGCACCCCCGGAATTCGAGCCAGGTCCTCCTCCTGTGCATTGAGACAGTTCGCAATAGCCATTTGACCATCAGTGATAACAGAAAAAACAGGGTGGTTAACATTTTAGTTAACCACCCTGTTTTAATAAGCGTCCCCAACGGGATTTGAACCCGTGTTGCCGGCGTGAAAGGCCGGTGTCCTGGGCCGGGCTAGACGATGGGGACAAAAAAGTGAGCCGCACAGGATTCGAACCTGTGACCACCGGATTAAAAATCCGATGCTCTACCAGCTGAGCTAGCGGCTCACTATTTTTATTTTATTATAGAGAAAAATTTATCAAAAAAAAGAATTTACCTCAATTACTTTTTTGAAGGAAAGGGGGGTTTTACTATGATGGTCTCCCCCCGCTCAAACCCTACGGAAATTAAGATAAACTTTCTTTCCGTCAATTTTTCAAGAAGCTTAATATATTTTCTGGCATTCCTGGGCAAGTCATTATATTTTTTTATGTCCGTTAAATCTTCCTGCCACCCAGGCACTTCTTCGTAAACCGGCTCACAGTTTTGCAGGGCGTGAATGCCGGCCGGAAATTCAGAAACCTCTTTTCCTTCTAATTTGTAAGAGCGACATACTTTTATTTTTTCCAGTCCGGTTAAAACATCGAGCTTAGTTAAAGCCAAATAAGTAAACCCATTGATTCTGTTGGCATGCTTTAGGGCAACGATATCAATCCACCCACAGCGCCGGGGTCTCCCGGTGGTAGCCCCGAACTCACCCCCTTTTTCTCGCAGGGTCAGCCCGATTTCATCATTTAGTTCGGTTGGGAAAGGGCCTTCTCCGACTCGGGTCGTGTAAGCCTTGACAACGCCGACCACCCCATCAATTTTTGTCGGTCCCACCCCGCTTCCGACACAAGCCGCCCCCGCAACAGTATTGGAGGAGGTTACAAAAGGATATGTTCCGTGGTCAACATCTAAAAGAGTTCCCTGGGCTCCTTCAAAAAGGATGTTCCCCTTTTTTTCCATTAATTGGTTGATGACTACGGACGTATTAACGACATTCGCCTTTAGTCTTCTCGCCAGAGCAGAATATTTTTCAAACAGCGCGCTTCCGTCAAAACCTTCTTGATTAAGGTACTTAGTTAAATAGAAATTTTTTTCGGCCGCGTTTTTTTCCAGTTTTTCCCTAAAAACCTTCTTATCAAAAAGGTCAATAAGCCTGATTCCCGTTCTGACTATTTTATCCCCATACGCCGGCCCAATTCCCCGGCCGGTTGTGCCGATTTTATTATTTCCTGCTTTTTTCTCTTTTCCGACATCAATCAGCCGATGGTACGGGAAAACGAGGTGCGCCTCTTCGCTGATAAGCAGCTGGGTTTCGTCTTGAAAAAAACCGTGCGATTTTAGTTCGTTAATCTCATCCAGCAAAGTCTCTAAATCGAGGACCACCCCATTGCCGATGATACAGATCTTTTGGGGGCGGAGGATTCCGCTCGGGATCTGGTGAAGAACAATTTTTTTGTTGCCGATTACTACAGTGTGGCCCGCATTGCTCCCGCCCTGAAACCGAACGATTGCGTCAGCAAATTCGGTATAAATATCTACGATCTTGCCCTTTCCCTCATCTCCCCATTGAGCTCCAATTACGATTACATTCGTCAATTTCTTATATGCCTATGCGAGTTAGAGCGATAAAAAGCCCGCGCTGGGTCGGGCTAAGTTTTCTTTAGTCAGCCTTGGCAAAAAAAACGCTCATTACCCTTCTAACTGGATTTGTTTGACCGAGATAATATTTGGCAACTGGGCGAGGCCCCGATAAACCTCCTCAGAATAGAGAGAATCAACTCCCAAGATAACCAACGCCTCACCCTCTTTCTCCCGACGGCCAAACTGCATGCGGGAGATATTAATGTGGTTCTTAGCCAATGTTGAACCAATATCGCCGATTACCCCAGGTTTATCCTGGGTGTGGAAGAGGAGCATATTGCCCTCGAGCACTGTTTCCAGCCGGAAGTCATCGATGCGCACAATCCAGGGATCATGCTTTCCAAAAACGGTTCCGGCCAACCGGCTTTCTCCCGACGTAGTCTTGGTTTTGAGGGTAATGAGGTCAGCGAAATCAGTTGACCCCGTACTTTTCGCGCCCACAACTTTAATTCCTCTTTCATTGGCGATGTTCAACGCATTAACAAAATTTACATCTTCATCAATCTTTTTAAGGAGGCCTTGGAGCAAATAAATAGTAAGAGGGTTGAGGTCATACCCGATAAGCTTGCCGCTGTATTCAACAATAACCTCTTCAAGGGCTCCAGTGATTGTCTGCGATTGGAAACTCCCCATGCGCTCTGCAAGAGTTAGATAGGGCGACAAGGTGGCAAGCAGCTCTCCGCTGATAGAGGGGACGTTGACCGCGTTGTTGATAGTCCCATTTACTAAAAAATCCACCATCTGTTTCGCGATATCCACGGATACATTTACCTGCGCTTCCTCCGTAGAAGCCCCTAAGTGAGGGGTGCAGATTACTTCTTCAAGCTGGAGCAAGGGATGGTCTCCTGATGGCGGCTCTTCCACGAATACATCGAGCGCTGCGCCAGCAACCTTCCCGGATTTAATCGCGTCATAAAGGTCGGCTTCATTAACGATTCCGCCTCGGGCGCAGTTAATAATTCTCACTCCGGTTTTCATTTTTTTGAAGGCTTCTTTATTTATCAGGTTTTCGGTGTCCTTATTTTTTGGGGTATGAACGGTGATGAAGTCAGCGCGAGCGAAAAGATCGTCAAGAGAAACTATTTCTACCCCTAATCGTTCAGCTACGGCAGGAGTCACGAAAGGATCATAAACAACAACGTTTATTTTTAAACCTCGGGCGCGCTCCGCAACCACGCTTCCGATTTTTCCCATCCCGATAACCCCCAGGGTTTTATTGTAAATTTCTGTGCCCATAAACTTCTTTTTTTCCCATTTTTTGGCACGCATGGAAGCAGTAGCCTGGGGAATGCTTCGCGCGAGAGACATAAGCATAGCAAGAGCATGTTCGGCTGTGGTTACGGTATTGCCTCCAGGGGTATTCATAACCACGATACCCTTTTTGGTGGCAGCTTCTTTATCAATATTATCTGTGCCAGAACCCGCTCTTCCGACCACCTTCAGACGAGCAGCTGCCTCGATGATTTCTTTGGTCACCTTAGTGGCGCTTCTTACTGCCAAGCCGTCATAATTTCCGATGATTGCTTTAAGTTCATCCGGTTTTAAGCCGATTTTGACATCGACTTCAATCCCCTGGGCATTTCGAAAAACTTCTACACCTTGTTCGGAGAGATCATCGCTCACTAAAACTTTTATCATTTTTTTTTCCTTCTTTTTTACATTTCCTTCTCTAATATTTCAGCCGCAGCCTTAACGCCTTTGCCCATCTCGACGGAGACCCCAAGCTCTTTTAGGGTCATTTCCAAAGCGGAGACAACCATAATAATATCATAAGCATCCAAATATCCCATATGGGCAATCCGGAAAATTTTCCCCTTTGCTTCGCTTTGGCCCCCGGCAATGGTGATATTATGTTTATCGCGAAGAATTTTTACTATTTTTTGCCCATCTATCCCGGCTGGAGCTTTGATTGCCGTAACCGCATTGCTTGGGCTGTCCGGGGCATAAAGCTCTAAGCCTAATGCTTTAGCTGCAGCCCGGGTGGCATCAGCCAAACGAGCGTGCCGTTTAAACACTTTTTCTAACCCATCTTCCTTAATCATGTTAAGGGCTTCCCTTAATCCCATGATTAAGGAGACTGCGGGCGTGAAATTCGTTTCGTTATCTTTTACTAATTTTTTTAGTTCTTTTTTAAAATTAAAGTAGTATTTGGGTATATCTGATTTTTCAACAAAAGACAAGGCTTTATCGCTTAACGTAACAAATGCAAGTCCTGGAGGCAACATAAATGCCTTTTGAGACCCGGAAACCACCACATCAAGACCCCATTTGTCGACCGGAAGATCAAAAACACCAATTCCGCTGATAGCATCAACAACCAACAGGGTATTATCATATTTTTTTACTATCTCCGCGATTTCCCGGATAGGATGCATAACCCCTGTGGATGTCTCGCTCGCCTGAATAAAGACAGCACGAATAAAGGGATTTTTTTCCAGTTCCTGAGCAATAAGTTTTGGGTCAACCGCCTGACCCCAGGGCACATCAATACAAATTGGCTTAACCCCATAAGCCTCACAAATTTCTGCCCAGCGTTCACCGAATTTACCTGCTCGTACTACTAAGGAGGTGTCTCCTTTACAGAGCGTATTGGTTACCGCACCCTCCATGGCTCCCGTGCCGGAAGAGGCAAGGATAAGAACCTCGTTTTTTGTCTGAAAAAGAAATTTTAAGCCCCCCCGAACCTCTTCCAGAACCTTAACAAAGGCCGGCGCTCGATGGTGAATGATTGGTTCGGACATGGCCGCTAATACTTTTGGTGGCACAGGAACTGGTCCTGGCGCCAATAAATAATATTTTCTCTGCATTTATAAAACCCCCTTTGCCTTGGTTTTTATTTAAGTTTCCATTTTTAACAGGGAGAGGAATTTATCAGAATAACCATAATTGTCAAGAAAAATTTATAAGATTATGTTGAAATGAAAGCAATTTCTCTTTAAATTAAAGGGAAAAGGTGTTTTTTTGGATTTCCACTTTTTTCACAAACAACCTGAAAGAACGTAAATTTTGTAAAAAATTAAGAAAGCAGGGAAGTGGCTGATAAAATTGAAGCTATAGAAAAAGAAATTAAAAAAATTGAAGATCGCTTGGGCAATCTTAATAAAAATAAAGCTGAGTCTGAATTAGATAAAAACATTCAGAAGGCAACGGCTTCTCTTTTAAAGAATGTAATAAAAGACCTTAGACAGCAACAGCAAAAATTAATCAAACTAAAAGATCAAAAGCAATAGGGAACCTCTAATAATTGCCGATTTGTCATTTCCGCTTCGTATTCAGAAAGTATCACACGTCGTTTTTGTGTCATTTCGAAGCGAAGCGAGAAATCTTTTTTTAATATATTCAATGCAGTAAGATTCCTCACGGAGCCTGTCCTGAGCCAGATTCTTCAGTCGCTACGCTTCTTCAGAATGACAGAGCGAAGGGTTCGGAATGACATTTTTTTATTGTGACACCGTCCAATTGCATTGGAAAAATGACATTTTTAGAGGAACCCAATAATATTGACGGATTCGTAAAAAGTCCTGTTTGTCACCCTGAACTCGTTTCAGGGTCTCATAAGTCCTTGATTTTACGAGATGCTGAAACAAGTTCAGCATGACATTTTCTATGGGTTTCAACTTGTTACGAGAGCGTCAAGAGTAATAATCTTCTAAGAAAATATTGTTGGGGGCGCTTTGGCCTTAAGGGTTAACGAGATCTTTTTTAGTATCCAGGGAGAGTCTTCGTACGCTGGCTGGCCCTGTGTTTTTATTAGGCTTACGGGTTGCAACTTACGATGCTCGTACTGTGATACGGTGTATGCATACGAGGAAGGCAAAGAGAAGACCATTACAGAAATCCTGGAAGAAATCAAAAAATTTCCTTGTATGCTGATCGAAATTACAGGTGGAGAGCCGCTTCTGCAAAGCGATACCCCCATGCTCATTGAAACCCTTCTTGAAAAAAATTACCGGGTTCTTTTGGAAACGAATGGGAGTCTTGATATTAACAGGGTGAGCAATCAGTGCGTGAAAATAGTAGATTTTAAATGTCCCAGCAGTGGAATGTGCCAGTTCAATAATTTAAATAATATAAACTATCTTACCGACCAAGATGAAATAAAATTTATTATCGGAAACCGGGAAGATTTTGACTATGCCAAGGGAATAATAACTCTTTTAAAGGAAAGGCCTTTTTTAAAAAGGAGGCCCATTCATTTTGCGCCGGTTTTTGGAAAAATAAAACCCGGAGAGCTTGCCAGGTGGATACTAACGGAACAGGTGCCCGTTCACCTTCAGCTCCAGATTCAGAAAATAATTTGGCCGAAAAAAAAGAGGGGTGTCTGAAATGGGAAAAAAAGCGGTGGTCCTTTTGAGCGGAGGGATGGATTCTACCACAACCTTGGCGATAGCTAAAAAGGAAGGGTTTGAAATCTATGCCTTAAGCTTTGACTATGGTCAGCGAAACTCTTTAGAAATTAAAAAGGCTGAAAAGATTGCCGGGTTTTTCGAAGTAAGGGATTATCTGGTTATCCCTGTGCATCTGAAAAAGATAGGGGGCTCGTCTCTTACTTCTGAGGGGATATCTTTACCGAGAGGAAGAGACTTCGGAGAAATTGGGAAAGAAATTCCTTCGACGTATGTCCCGGCCAGAAATACCATATTTCTTTCATACGCGCTTGCCTGGGCCGAAGTTCTGGGAGCTGGGGACATATTTATTGGGGTTAATGCGATTGACTGCAGCGGATACCCGGATACAAGGCCGGAATATATCCATGCTTTTGAGCACATGGCCAACCTGGCCACGAAAGCCGGGGCAGAGGGAAAATTAAAGTTTAAAATTCGTATCCCGCTTATAAACCTGAGCAAGGCAGAAATTATCAAAAAAGGGATGGCGCTTGGAGTTGATTATTCGCTCACCCATAGCTGCTACGACCCCTTTCCCAATGGCATGGCGTGCGGTGAGTGTGATAGTTGCAGACTTCGCCTAAAAGGGTTTGAAGAAGCTGGGTTCAAAGATCCGATTTCCTATAAGGAGATTCGTTAACATAAAATTTTTTCATTAAGGAGGTGTGTCGTGCCCGTTATTACGTGTGGAAATTTAAAAGTTCAGGTGGATGATGAAGGTTATCTGGTAAACTTTGAGGACTGGAATGAAGATATTGCCTGTGTTCTCGCAGAAAGGGAAGGGATTAGTCAAGAATGTCCCCTTACTGAAGAGAAGATGGATATTTTAAGGTTTATGAGAGAGTATTACAAAAAGCATAATTCCTTTCCCCTCCTTAAGGCGGTCTGTAAAAATATCCATCAACCGAAAAATTGCACCTACGAGCAGTTTCCTGACCCGATTAAGGCATGGAAGATTGCCGGACTGCCAAAACCTACTACCGAGGTTTTTGCTTACATTAGACACACCCCTTGATGCCAAGTCGCCTTCATTTGCATATCTTTGTTGTCTCCTCGTCAGTTTTCGTAAATCGTAAAAAGTTAAACGTAAGGTGTTAAAACACTTCACGCTTCACGTCTCACTTTTCACGTTTTGATCGTCGTCGCCTCGATCTGCTTTTGAATGCAACTCGGTATGATCTAAGTTTCTGTCTATAAGACGTGGAATAGCAAATAAAACCTTTCAGTGAGTCTCAACAGGAAGATTAAAAGGTAGAACAAGCATCACTGAGGATTGCGTGGGAAAGAATTTGAATTTCAGGGATACTGAAAGGGTTTTTTAGACAGGCCAAAGCTCCGCTTTCTAAAAATTCATCACTAAGCCCCTCGGTTGCAAACGCAAGAATAGGAAGAGAAGGATCAATTTTATTTATCCTTCGGGTAAGCTCAAGACCATTAATTTTTGGGACCGTATAATTCGTGATGATTAAATCGTAGTTTTTCGATTCTATCTTTTGAAGGGCTACCTCGCCATTTTCAGCAGCATCTATTTCATAACCAAACGGCCGTAGTGTTTCAGAGATTATAAATCGTATAGTTTCCGCTTCATCCACGATCAAGACCAATTTTTTTCTTGCCCGGATATCACTTCCCATTTTAGGAAATTCACCTCCCCCGGAGGGTAAAGAACCCTTTTTCTCTTGAAAGCAGTTAAGAACATACCTTCAAGGAATTTTGGGCCCCTAAATTTGTTTAAGGGCCCTCATCCTTGGCGTTTAATCAAAGACGCACAAAAAATGGTTATTTCTTTTTGGCCTTCTTTTTGGCCGGGGCTTTTTTTGCTGGTTTTGCGCATTTTGCTTTTTTCATTTCATCCTCCAATTTCTTTACTTTGTTTTTGTACATGCCAACTTTTTTAGTTAGACTGTTGATAGATGTTTTGGCGTACTTAATCCTGAGCTCTAGTTGCTTTGGCGTAGCCATATCTTTTCCTCCTTTCTAGGAAAAAAGATACAATATATTGTAAGCTAAAAATTTAACTACCACAACATATAGGACGATGTCAACAAAAAAATGCATTAATTTGTTTTTTTTCTGCTTATCCAACATGTTACCGCATGACAGGGATTTTTTATCGCCAAAACCACAAAAACCGTATAGAAACGAAAAAAGCAAAATTTCTTTTTTATTAAATAATTTTAAATGGTTTTAATTAATTTTACTTGACCAGCCGGCGATTTTTTCAGTATACTAATAAATAGAGAAGAATATTCATTGGATAAAAAGACAGGGGGCATCATGAAAATAAAAAAATCTCGTCCAATTCAACAGATAATCGAAGACCAGGTGAATAATTGGAAATCTGCCCTTCCGCACAAGGAAGAAAAGAAAATAACGGTAGTTACTATTTCAAGGCAGGCCGGGAGCGGAGGCCATATTTTAGCTCAACGGGTTGCTCAGAAATTGAGTTTCGATTTCTTTGACCAGGAGATAACCCAAGCAGTGGCTGAAAACGCCCACATGAGAACCTTAGTGGTGGAATCATTGGACGAAAAGGGGATTTCTGCGATAGATGACATAATTTCAGCGGTGGTGGAAAAACATCATCTCTGGGGGTACGAATATATGCAGCATCTTTTGAGGGTGATTGCTACCATAGGAAAACATGGCAACGCAGTGATATTGGGCAGGGGAGCGAATTTTATTCTTCCCCGAGAAGAAATTTTACGGGTAAGGGCGATAGCCCCACTGGCAGTTCGGGTTAAAAATATTGCCGAGCGGCTTAAGCTTTCTTCTGAACAAGCTAAAGAATACATCCAAAAAATTGAAGTGGAGCGGAAAGATTTTATTAAGAAATATTTTAAAGCTGACATTGATGATCCAGAAAATAATGATCTGGTGATCAATTTGGAAAAGCTGAGCATAGAGACTGCGATCGAAACAGTAAACGCCGCCCTGAAATCCTCATAAGCCAGGGAACAACAGCGCTTGCGAAAAAAACAGGGGGGAATTTCCCTGGGGACCCTTTTCTGGCCCCAAAAACTTTTCATTGGCCCTCTTTTTCGCCTTCGATTTTTTTTGAGAGATTTTTATTTATTGTTCACAGGACCAGGCATATAAAAAATATTTTATTCGATAAGATATTTGTTAAGCGTGGAGTATCTTCGCCAAAACCGCAGCCACTATGAGTTCTTATCCAACTAAAATCGCAGTGCTCACCCATGTTAATGATAACTTCGTTTCAGGGCATTATTTATTGAGGTTTTTGGTTGAAGCCTGGAAAAATGATGGGGTTGGCATCCGGATTTTGCGCGGCATAGAGCATTTTGAACCAGCGGATGGGTTAATCTTGCACCCTGATTTGACCATTGTACCCGATGACTATCTTGCCTTTTGCAGGCGCTATCCTCTTGTCATCAATGGGGGTGCGCGGGATATCTCCAAGCGAAAGATCAGCTCCAGTCTTGTTAACCAAAAAGATTCATATTGTGGGCCGGTGATCGTTAAGAGCAATTTTAACCATGGCGGCAAATCAGAACGAAAAAAAATGTCTCGGTGGGGACCTTTATATTGGGCGTTAAGCAGCTCGACAAAATGGCTGCCCTGGAGCTGGACTGGACGTTTGCGCCCTCATAACTACCCGATTTTCAACTCCTCCCGGGATGTTCCCCGCGCCGCATGGCGTAATCCCCACCTGGTGGTTGAGAAGTTTCTTCCTGAGCGGGAAGGCGCTTATTATTGTTTGAGGCAGTGGATATTTTTTGGAGACCATGAGATAAATCACCGTATTTTTTCTAAAAGTCCGATTGTCAAAGCAAGCAATACCATAGATCACGAAGATGTGCTACCTGTTCCCGAGGCACTGCGAGCCTTACGAACAAAACTCCAGTTCGACTACGGTAAATTCGATTACGTCAGTTTTAACGGCGAGGCTATACTTTTGGATGCCAACCGTACCCCCACGGTTGCGTGGACTACTCCTACCACACGGCAGGCTTCAATAGTTAACGAACTCGCCCAAGGATTGTTCTCTTTTTTTGCTAAAAAGGCGGGAGAGCAAGAGGTGGCGGCGCCGTGATGGTATCACGAAATTTCACGGGAGCTCGGTGGCGTCTTACCAATAGAGATGTAAAGCATGCGCCAGAGTCATCATGATACCAGGGGTCATGTGTGAGCGCTTGGTTGAAACCTATCCAAAGCCTGAGTCAGATATATGGCTCTGATGTGATTTATTCACCACGGGCCTCACCCAACGCGTGCACCTGGTTGCCCCATGATGAGTTTATCTTGGATAGCATGACCGGCGGACAGATTCCGGTTGCGGGCGATATGTCAATTCTCTGTGCGGCGAGCGTTTCAACTCCGGAGGGGCTGCAGCTTTTGCGCGACGCGGGATTTAATATTCCGCGGGTGGTGTTCCGTTACTCCGCTGCCGTTGATTATCTGCACAAACTCAAAAGCCTGTACAAGGAGAGAAAAAAAATAGCCCTCCTCCATGTACATCCAGCTTCTGAACTTCCACCGGAAGCCTGTTGGGTTAAGCCGGAAACGTTGTCTTTTCTAAACAACAAGGCGAATCTTGCCACACTGGTTAACCCACGCCATGTGCCTACGCGTCGGACGTTGATGCCCAGTCGCCTTTTTATTGAGATCTCGTCTCATCGTTTTCCGCTGGTGGTGAAGGCCGCGACCGACGAATCAAGCGGGGGAGGCGTTGATGTGGTGATCTGCCGGACATCTCGGGGACTGAAACGGGCTGCAGCCTTGTTTCAGTCTTGTACGCGCGTAGTGATTGAGGAATTCCTTCCGATTAAGAGAAATTTGTGTCTTAACTATGCCGCGACAGCTGAAGGTGCAATTAATTATTTAGGTTGCGCGGAGCAGGTTAGTGGTGTCCAGGGTAAATACCAGGGGAATTGGATCGACCCTACGACCATGGCTCCCCCTTTGGCAATAGAGATTGGCGCCAGGGTGGTGGCTGCTGGATTTGCGTTAGGATATTATGGTTGTGTGGGTATTGACATGGCAGTGCTGGAAGATGATCGGATTGTAGTATTTGACCTGAATTTCCGCGTTAATGGGTCTACCGCCGCGTTGTTGCTTGCCGAGAGCGTGCAGCGCACCTCGGGCCGAACGGTGTTGCGGTTTCGAGCTTTGCGGGGAAGCGGGACCTATCGTGATCTCTTAAATAGCGCTTATGCCGCCATACACAAGGGTGTCTTTTTGCCCCTTTCCAGTTACGATCCTGAAGCAGGCGGATATCCAAGAACGCGCCCCCGAATGACTGGCCTGATCCTCGGAAAAACCCGCGAAGAAGCGGAAGAACACGAACGTGAGCTTTCCGCAATGGGCCTATCATAAGGCAAGAAGTTTGAAGCGAGAGGCAATGACAGAAAGCAGTTTTTTATCCGGTCCTATTCTTTTTTAGATTTGCATGGTATCTTGCGGAATGAATATTTTTTGAGGAACCATTATGAAGATTTGTCTCATTGATGCTGCGGCAGCGAACGCAAAAAGGTTTTTGCCCCACTGGACCCCCCTGGGACTGGCCTATATCGCGGCCACGCTTGAACAAGGGGGTCACGAAGTTTTAATCATAGAGCGGGATGTTCTCTTTAGAAAAAATCGGCTGAGTATCGACAAGGTTGACCACATAATGGAGGAAAGGCTCAGGTTTTTCGGCCCCGATTTAATCGGGCTGAGCTCGGCCTCAGAGTTGTTTCCGGATGTAGTGAAATCAGCCCGCATTGCCAAGACACTTTTTCCTGGTATTCCGGTGGTGTATGGGGGGCACCATGCAAGCGCTGTGTTCACCGAGGCGCTCGAGACATGTAGTGATATTGACATTGTTGCCGCAGGCGAAGGAGAGGCAACCATGCTTGAATTAGCTAATGGCGCGCGTTATGAGGAGGTTAAGGGTATTTGCTTTAGAAGCGGCGAATCATTAGCCAAAAATTCTCCGAGGCCGGCCATAGAAGCATTAGATACTTTGCCTATGCCCGCGCGTCATCTTTTAGATATGGATTTTTACACCAAACCATCTCCAAGCTTGATCAGAAGCGTAACGCTTAAAGCAACAACAATGCTCACTTCCAGAGGATGTCCGTTTAGTTGTAAGTTTTGCGTTGAGTCTCTTCCGGTTGGCAAGAAACACCGGGCGCATTCGCCAGCCCGCGTTATTGCTGAGCTTGATCATATCTTAAGGAACTATGATGTTGAGGCGATTTATTTTTTGGACGAAGGATTTTTAACCAATGAGCCGAGGGTGAGAGGGTTTTGTGAGATAATGATCAGAGATGGCTACAATCAGAAGGTGAAATGGGCCGCCCAGGTAAGGGTTGATGTTTTGGACCCGGATTTGTTGAAGCTGATGAAAGAAGCCGGTTGTATTCAGCTGGAATGTGGCTTTGAAACCGCCTCGGATCGTTTATTGAAAAACGTTAACAAAAAAACCTCTCAGCAGAAAAACCGAGAGATTGTAGCCTTGATTAAAGCAAACGGTATTCGATGTCTCGCCTATATCATTGCGGGCTTGCCGGGAGAAACCGAGGAAGAATTCCAGGCTTCGATTGAATTTATCAAGACTTCAGGGGTAGATGCAGTGTCTTTTTCGCAGTTTGTTCCCCACCCCGGATCTGTTTTCTATAATGAATTGACCCAAAGGGGGGTGCTTCAAAAAGGATTTTGGGAACAGGGTTGGGAAGGTTATAACAACATGAATTTTTCGGCAATGCCCGATGAGCGAGCCAAGGCACTATATGATCAAGCTCTGAAAAAAGTAATTAAACCTATCAATACAAAAGATCGGATGATGCATATTTCTCTGGGGCAGATGATAAAGAATACCTCCTTTCGCGAATTGGTCTCGAGAGTTTTTAATGCCCCGCTTTCGTTACCAAGATTTCTTTTTAATTGGATCAAAACAAGGCTTTTGAAAACCGTCCAACCCAGATCGCGCAGATAAGTCTTTCGCAAACGTCCGAAAAAACCTCTTGCTTTTCTTAAGAGAAGCCCTTCCAATCGCAGTGCTTCTCATAACGAGACTTTTGCAAAAGTCATGAAATAGCCCGTCATGTCATGCTGAACTTGTTTCAGCATCTAATAAAACCAACGTGTTCTGAGACCCTGAAACGAGTTCAGGGTGACAGAAACATATTTTGCAGGTATCAAAACCGGAAAAGCCCTGGCATCAACCACTGGCTAAGAAAACGAGACACCGGTCTTTTTTTTAATAAGATGTTCAAAATAACTGCGGCGTAAAAATATACCCACGCTTTTGTAGAAAAGGAAAGGGTTATCTAACAAGAAAACATGCATATACTTTTTCAAGCTCTTGGGTTGCAATCCGTCTCTTACCAAGAGAAGCCTGGTGGGCAAAAGTAAGGTCGAGAAAAAACCAGGATTTAATTTTTTCAAAAAAGAATCAGAAATTGGTGTTCTTAGGAGCTGCCGGCAATAGGCGAGGCAGTAGTAGAGCGCTTTGCGGCAATGATTTTCGCGGGCATACATTGCAATATGCTCCCAATCAATAACAGCCTCATATTTTCTTATGAGGAGGTCTATATCGCAAAACATCATCAACCGGTCAAAGTTATGGTTGGCAGCGCAATGGAGAATGAGAAAAAACAGATTAGCCTCCACCGGGAGGCAGGGAATAGAGAAGTCGTTATAGTGTACCCATAAGAGGTTATCCCAAAAGCCCTTAAAATCAAAACCGGAAACCTTGGCCCACGGGTTGGCATTAAACTCGACATGAAGCTCAACGATCAGTTTTTTCCCTTCATTCGGTTTAACAAATTTGACTTCTCCGATGTAGGTCATCTCGTATTGTTCATAAACAGGGTGGAGCAGGCAGTACCCGATCTCTTCCAGCAGGGATTTTGCCCGGGTATAGTCTTCCTTTTTTATGAGAAGGTCAAAATCTCCGCCACAGGGCCTGAGCTCTGGTTTAGGGTATACCAGAGCAGAGAGCCCCAACCCTTTATGAACTGCAAAGGATAGCTCGTTCTGCCCGAGATGAGCCACAATCTCTTTTAAGGCTTTTTCAAACAAAAGACCGAGAGCGGAATTGCCAATATATTCTCGGGCAAGACATTTTGTTACCTTTTGGGGAAAGACGATTTGCTTGTTTTGTTGGAGGGCATTATAGAGGAGGGGGGCTATTCCATGGTAGCTCATCATGGCAGCAACCTTCTCCCAGTCGAGGTTCTGGGATAAGGAGCTGGTGACACCTTCCCAGGACTCGTATCCAAGGGAAGCCCTCAAAAAGGAAAGAATAAACTGCTGTTCTTTGGTTAGCCACATTAGAAAATTGATTCCACAAGCACGGGGAGACTTTGGATATCGGCGCCCAGTTTTACTTTGTAACAATCGGTGGATTTTATTAAGTCAAAGATAATGTCAAAGTGCTGTCTGGCGATCTCTTTATCAAAGGCAAGAAGACTGTGGGGGAGAAAAGTTTTTAGCGCTTCGCTCTTTGGAAAAACTTCTAAGGAACTTTTTTTGACCGCAGAAATCTCCGGGAAGAGAATTAACTTCGGCACACAGGAGTCCCTCGTGGAGCCGGGATAAAGTTCTTCAGCATTAAAGCTCTGCTTTCTGAGGTTTCGGTTGTCTAAGAAAAGACGATAGCTCCTTAATTCAGGGAAAAGCTGAATAGTATAATCAGTGACGTCAATTGGCTCGGGAAAAGAAAGAAGCTCCAACCCACCACTTTTATTATACCGCAGCATAGGTCTATCGTCTCCGAGAAATCCAAACCCCTGCCTTATAAGGGCAACACAGGACGTAGTTTTTCCTGCTCCGGAAAACCCCGGAAATATTATCCCCTGCCCATTTTTTTCTACCCCAGAACAGTGGGCGAGAAAGTACCCCTTCCCTTTTAATAATTCGGCTAATAAAAAAATAAAAACAAAGCTGGAAATAAGGTTGGGATTAATCGCCTCCGGTTCTTTTAAATAACCCTCCGCCACACCTTTTTTCATGCTGTAAGAAAAAAGCCCGGTAGTTCCAAAGCCTGCATAATACGTAAAATCATCTTCATTTACATAGAGGCTCATCTTATCAATTCCAAATTCTTTTATATCGAACAAGTCTTCTTCAGAAGAAGAATACAATAGTTTTAAACCGGAAGGAATTATTCCCTGATGAGCAATATCATCGGGTTTATCGAAAAAAGTGATAGTTAAACCTTCTGGGGGTGTACTGAGTGTTTTTTCACAAAGAAAATATTCGAGGAGTTTGTTGATAGCAGAAAAAACATGTAAGTTATTTGAGATAAACTTGAGGGGGATGCCATGAATAAGGTAATGTGCGGTTAAGTGGTTCTTTTTTGTCAATGGTGTGCCTATAAAAAAAGACCCGATTTCTTACGTGGGTCCTTAAAAATTAAAATTTATTAGACCTGGTCAGGTTCTCGTTCTTGGAAGGTTAGAAAAAACAAGCCTCTTTTTCTTTCCTCAAGTTTCTTTTATTAGGAAAATCTCGGCTTAAGTACCGTTTGCGCAACTGCCCTAAGACAACCTTGATTACTATCTGGTTGCTACTAATGCGGTGATGTCCTTGAGATGACCTTCTTTAGCAAGCTCAGGTTTTTCGTAGGGTTCTTTTATTTGAGTTTTGATTTTGTTCATTTTTGCTCCTGCCTTTCGCCCTTAACTTTTTGTCATGCTTTGGGTAACATCTTTGAGGGCCCCTTCTTTGACAAGCGCCGGTTTTTCGTAGGGTTTGACCTCAGGCTTTGTCTTTTCCATATTATTACCTCCTTTAATAGCCAAAAATATTATACGCTCCGCTGGGTATTTTGACCTTTGATCCACTCTATTTAAAAGTTCCCGGTGCTCCAGCGGTAATGTCTTTGAGCTGACCTTCTTTAGTAAGCACAGGTTTCTCGTAAGCTTCCTTTTTCACTTCTAATCTCATTTCCTTCATTTTAACCTCCTCCTTTAATGCAAACCAACTAATTTTATTTATCAACTAGCGTTGCTTGTCCTGTGATGTCCTTGAGCTGGCCTTCTTTGGTAAGCTCAGGTTTTTCGTAAGCCTCTTTTTTTACTTCTGGTTTGGCATCCTTCATCTAGATCCCTCCTTTTAATTTTAACAATAAATCCTTTAAGCTCACCGTAACAAGAAATAGACATTATGCAGAAGCCTTGCCTTGGGAAAACAGTACGATAATAATCCTCTGTCTTAATCATTCGGCTTTACTGTTCCCCCCGCAGTAATATCCCTTAGGGTGCCCTCTTTAAAGATTTCAGGTTTTTCGTAGGCTTCTTTTTTGACATCTGGTTTAGCATCTCTCATCTAAATCCCTCCTTTTAATTTTAACAACAAATCCTTTAAGCTCACCTTAACAAAAAATAGATATTATACAGAAGCCTTGCCTTGGGAAAACAGTACGATAATAATCCTCTGTTTTAATCAGACGCAGTTATGTCTCCCGCAGTAATATCCCTTAGGTTGCCCTCTTTAAAGATTTCTGGTTTTTCGTAAGTTTCCTTTTTCACTTCTGGTTTAGTTTCTTTCATCCTAAAACCTCCTTTTAAAAAACCGGGTTCCCCTTTATTATCAAGGTCCTAAAAAATTTATAAAAGAATATCTTGCTTCTTGTAAGGTTCAGGGCGAAGATAAATCTACTCCTTCCCCTTTTCAACCCTCTGTTTTCGGTAAGATTTAGACTTACACAAGCACCCTAAAGTGTCAAACATCTGCTTTGGTTGTAAATGCTGTGATGTCTTTGAGAAGGCCTTCTTTGGTAAGTATAGGTTTTTCGTAAGACTCTTTGACCTCTGGTTTTGCTTCTTTCATCTCGTGAGTTCCTCCTTTTTAATTTGGCTCTCCTTTTTTACCAATTTTTTAGAAAATGTCAAGCAATTTTAAGATCACGGATAGACAAAAGTAATTTGATATTCGCCAGAAGGATCGTTTTGTTCAGGAAAATGCCTCCCTTCAACAATAAGCCAGGCATGTCCTTTGAGCTTCTCCTCTTCGTTTTTGACCCCAAAAACAAGCTTGACTTTCCTGCCCATTATCCGTAAGTGCCTAAAAAGTAAAATTGATCTCAGCAAACAGGGATTTGAGCTTCTGAATAAACGAAAAAGGATAAAATTGGTAAATTTTAATATGTATTCAATTTTTGAGTCGTCAGGGGGTACCTTTTTTTCAGGGTCGAGGAGCTTTAAAAGTTTAGGAAGCTTGATTAGATAAAGAAGAACCTTTATGGCAATCAGGGAAAAGAAAGTCTTAATAAAAAGAATGATGTCCTTTGGTCTTTTGAAATACTTAATATTATTCAGATTTATCATTGAGTTCGACGAGCCCCTCCTTTTTAAAATTAGCAATCAAGGCAAAAACATCTTTTGATGCCTCATCTTTGGTGACATCAAAGCTCTCGGTGAGCAATTCAACAAGCTGGTTAACAGCGATTTTTCCATCCAACAAAGACCAAATAAATGTGCCGGTTTTATTGAGGGTATAATAGCTTCCATTTTCAAGGTTTAACAGCACGCTTTTTGATTCAATTTCCTTATGGACTACCTCTTTGCCTTTAGCGGGGTACTTTTCCGAAAGGTCTTTAGTGTTCATTGAGAGCCTCCTTGAAAAAAATCACAATATAAAAAGCTTATAATAGTATTGTTTCACCCGGTTACCACGACATAATCTTCTTCGCTCTGCGCGCCAAGCCCCAGTTTTTTTGCGAAGGCGATCTGGGGAAGTTCCCAGATGGGCATATCGAGCCGGTTCTTTGCTTTGAACGACATGAGTATTTTAAGGGCCTCAACGTCCAGGGCAACGAGGTCGGAGGAGGCAAAAATAAGATGTGCTTTTTTTCTCCTTCCTCTTGCCGGCCCGCCCGTCACCAGACATTTTCTTGCGTCAAGGATAATAAGATCGGGTTTGATGGCGAGATTTATCTCTACCACTTTTTCTTCAAGGCGTTCATCGTGGAGCATTCTTCTTGAAAAAGGCTCGGTAAGGCCTACAGCAAACTTAAGGCCCATGCTAAAGCGGGCAAAAGCGTGCGTCTTTAGATTAGAAAGATAAATGATTTTGTCTGAATCTAAGGCAGCCTTGGCAAGCAAGACAGCCTTAAGGTGGACACCATTGATGGGAACACTTACCCATTCCCCCTCATCAAAGTTGATGAGCTTGATCGCAAGTTCTTCTGCCAGCTTAAACACTTTCTTTTTTTTTAATACTTTTTCGGTAGGTTGCCAGGCTAATCCACTGCTTGCTCCGAGAGCGATCTCCGTGACGCCGGACTCCTGAAGGAGGGTTACTACAGCCCTAATAAATTCAGGATCAGAGGAAGCGGGGTACCGGTCAGGGCTGTTGAAGTTTGCTTTTATGAGTACTTTATCGTCAGGGGAAACGAACTTGGGAAAACCCCCTATCAATGCTACAGCCTTGTCTACTGCGGCTTTAAGGTCTCCTTTTGCGGCAACCTTGCTTACCAGTATTTTTGATTTATTGTTATTAGAAAGCATGCAGCCATTTTTTATACCAAGTCGCCTTCATGTGCATATCTTTGTTGTCTCCTCGTCATACTCCTCGACGTCGATTCCTCGTCCCTGACTCGATCTGCTTTTGAATGCAACCTGGTATTAGAAGTGACATTATAATAAAAACACCTTATCAAAGTTCAAAAAATTTTTAAAAGGAATTTATAGTGAACGACATAAATAAAAAAGCATCCTTTTTGCCATGCCGTGATCCCCGCCATTGTCATTCCGTGCTTGACACGGAATCTATGGGCAGGCAAGATGCAACTCAGTTTCATCACTTCATGGCCACCCTTCTGGATTCCGGCTTTCGCCGGAATGACGTCGGAGAACCGGGGTGGAATGAGAGCAGTATCTTCTTTGTCAACTTATTTATGTCGTTCACTATAGTTGTCGTTCAATATTTTTAATAAAGGATTTCATTTCGTTCATGCTGATGCCCTTGCAAAGAATGAGCTTACGGCGAGAGGTTTTCATCTTCAGGATTTCAATGTTGGATTTTCTTATCCGGAGAGCTTGAGATAAAAGCTCGATCAAGGCCTCGTTAGCCGCACCTTCTACAGGCGGTGCAGTTACTTTAACCTTGAGAGCTCCTTCGCTAAACCCGACAACCTCGTTTTTTTTAGACCTTGGCCGGACAATTACCGGAAAGGTGACGCCGCTCTCATGGGCTCGGATTTTGAGGGAGATGGTTTTTGGAGCTTCACACCAAGTCGCCTTCATGTGCATATCTTTGTTGTCTCCTCGTCATACTCCTCGACGTCGATTCCTCGTCCCTGACTCGATCTGCTTTTGAATGCAACGTGGTATCAGGATTCGCTCGGAGGTTTTTCTTCTGGTTCACGGACTTCTTTTTCGGAAGGTGATTCGAGGAGTCTTAAGTGGGTTTCTAAGAGAAATCGTAGTTCCTGCTTTAATATTATTTTTTTTCTTTTTAATTCATTGACTTCTTCCTGGATTTTGACTAACCGGCTGTTGGTTCCCGCGATCATTTTTTCTGCTTGTTCTCGGGCATGGGCAAGAATAAAGGTTGCTTCTTTCTCGGTATTTGTTTTTAATTCTTCGATAGCTTTTTGAGCATTTTTTTTCATTTCCTCGGACGTAGCCTGAGCCATAAGCAAGGTCTCTTTCAGGGTCTTTTCCATGTTGTGGTATTCCCCGATGCGCGCTTCTTTTCTTTCCAGCTCTTCTCTCAGTTCCTTGTTTATTTTTACCAGGTCTTCCAGTTCACTGGCTACGGTTTCTAAAAAAGAGTCAACCTCATTGGTGTCGAACCCTCGGAACCGAACGGAGAACTGTTGTTGTTGAATATCAAGAGGTGTTAGTTTCATCGTGCGTTACTCCCTTACTGACGGGTTAATGGAGTCTATGGGCTAATTCAAAAAGGCTTTTCACTAAAAACTTTTGTAAAAAGATAATCCCCAGGAGAAGAATGAGCGGAGAAAAGTCTATCCCGGTTCGACTAAGCGCAAAGGGGAGTCTTCTTCGGATGGGATTTAAAACCGGATCGGTTGAGCGCCGGAGAAAAACCACGATCGGATTGTAAGGGTCGGGGTTTACCCAGGAAATAATGGCTCGGGCAACCACTATCCACATATAGATGGTTAATCCGATATCAACCACATTGGCTAATGCTTCAAAAAAGTAAGCAAGGAAGACCATGGTTAATCAGCTTCTCCTTTTTCTCCTAAATTTTTCTCGTAAATCAACCGAAGGCCCGTAAGAGTAAGGAGAGGGTCAACCTCCTCAATGGTTTTGGATCCTTCAGCAATTAAAGGAGCTAATCCACCGGTAGCAATGACGCGGGGATCGGTTTTTACTTCTTGTTTTATTTTTTCTACGATGCCATCAACCATGGCGATATAACCGAACACAATTCCAGACTGGAGGCTGGCAATAGTGTTTTTGCCGATCACGGATTCCGGCCTTATCAGCTCAATGCGAGGAAGTTTTGATGCCCTCATAAAAAGAGCTTCGCTCGAAATGACGATTCCCGGCGCAATCGCGCCCCCCATATACTCCCCCCGGGGAGACACATAGTCAAAGGTGGTCGCGGTTCCAAAATCAACGACGACCAGACTATGTTTATATTTATCATAAGCCGCGATAGCATTAACAATCCGATCAGCTCCGACTTCATGAGGGTTGTCATACCGAATGGGCATTCCCGTTTTTACCCCGGGACCAACAAAAAAAGGGGTAATATGAAAGTACTTTTGGCAAAGGCCCTCGATCGTGCTCACCATCGGGGGGACAACACTGGAGACAATCACCCCTTTGGTTTTAGCCATATCGATCTTGGCGGCTCGGTATAAATTTTCGATCAGGATTCCATACTCATCTTCGGTCTTGTCTTTGTGGGTTACGATCCGCCAGTGATTGACCAGCTTTTTATCTTCGAAAACCCCGAAGACGATGTTGGTATTACCAATGTCAATGGTAAGGAGCATTATTTCTT
Organism: Thermodesulfobacteriota bacterium; assembly: GCA_035256645.1. Taxonomy (GTDB): domain Bacteria; phylum Desulfobacterota; class WTBG01; order JAGOGO01; family JAGOGO01. The sequence continues at coordinate 49,709 of DATEXU010000170.1, forward strand.
TTTTCCCTCCAGTTCCATACTGATATCTACTGCCCGGAAAGCGCTGGTTAAGGCCCCGACGGAAATAACGTCAATCCCGGTTTTTGCCACGGATGCGACGTTTGCCAAGGTTATGCCTCCGGAAGCTTCCACGAGGGCACGGCCTTTGATTTTTTTGACCGCGCGCTTCACAGCTTCTAAAGACATATTGTCCAGCATAATAATATCCGCTTTTGCCTTAAGGGCTTCGTCAACTTGTTCGAGGGTATTGACTTCCACTTCAATTTTAAGCGTCACCGGGGCTTTGGAGCGGGCAAGCGCTATGGCCCGGGTAATGTTTCCCACCGCTTGAATATGGTTATCTTTTATGAGCACCCCATCAAAAAGTCCAAACCGGTGGTTAAAGCCACCACCAACTCGCACTGCTTCTTTCTCGAGCACGCGCCACCCGGGCGTGGTTTTTCGGGTATCTAAGATTTTTATCGGATACCCTTTTACTTTTTTTACCACCATGCGCGTAAACGTGGCAATACCCGAAAGCCGCTGAAGAAAATTTAAGGCGGTCCTTTCCCCGCTGAGCAAAACCCAAAGAGGACCTTCAACCTCAGCAATGATATTCCCGGTTTTTACTTCTTCTCCATCTTTAAAAAAAGACGTTACGCTGATTTCTTCATCTAAACGAAAAAAAACCCGGGAAAAGACACTCAATCCTGCCAGCAGAAAATCTTCTTTGGCCAATATTGTGGCAGACCCACGGTCTTTTTCCTTGATCAAACTTTTGGTGGTTATATCGTGCGGACCAATATCTTCTCTTAAGGCCAAATCAATGAGGGCTTCAACTGCTTCGATCATTGCCCGGCACTCCTCATTTTTTGGAGACGCGCGATGCTTTCATCCAATTTTTTCTTTTTTCCCAATAAGACCTGATGCGTTTCTTTCTCCTTCTCCACTACTTCCCTGGGGGCTTTGCTGAGGAAATCTTCATTGGTCAACTTTTTCTGGACAAAAGCCAATTCCTTCTCTACTTTGAAAATTTCTTTTTTAAGTCTTTTTTCCTCTTCGCCAAAATCAATCAGCCCCTCTAAAGGAATAAAAATTTCTACGCCCTTAACGATCGCAACGGCAGCAGCATGAGGCTTTTTCCTCGAGGTTGAGAATGTCAGGTTCTTTAAAAGCGCTAAGGATATTAAATAATTCTGATAATTTTCTAAAAGCCGTGTAGTTTTATCATCTTCGCAAAAAAGGACAGCTTCAATTTTTTGTGATGGAGGAATATGCATTTCTCCCCGGATATTACGGATATGATACACTACCTCTTTAATAATTTCCAGCTCTTCTTCTGCCGGGAGGTTAATCAGCGAATCATTCTTCGTGGGAAGGGGAGAAATCATGATACTTCCTTTATTCCCCGGAAGTTTCTGCCAGATTTCCTCAGTGATGAAAGGCATAAAGGGATGAAGAAGTTTTAATATAATATTAAGAACTTCCAAAATGACTTTTTGACTGGTTTTACGCGAAAAGCTTTCGTCGTTGTTTTTTGACAGCTCCTGTTTGCTGAATTCTACATACCAATCACAGAACTCGTGCCAAATAAATTGGTAAAGGGAACTGGCTGCTTCATTAAATTTATACTCGCCAAGGGCATCCCTTACATTTTGAATCAGCTGGTTTGCGCGGCTTAAAATCCACTTATCCGCTAAGGAATAATAAGAATCAAAATTTTCATCGGGAGAATAATCTTTAAGGTTTAAAAGCACAAACCGGGCAACGTTCCAGATCTTATTGGCAAAGTGCCGGTATCCTTCAATGGTATCCTCAGCCAGCCGGATGTCTCTTCCTTGGGAGGCCAAGGCAGCTAAAGTAAACCGGAAGGCATCGGTCCCGTATTTTTCAATCATCACCAAGGGATCAATGACATTCCCAAGGGATTTACTCATTTTCTGACCTTTTGCATCCCTCACCAAGGCATGGATATACACGTCCCGGAAAGGAACCTCGCCCATAAACTTTATTCCCATCATCATCATTCTGGCGACCCAGAAAAAGAGGATATCAAATCCGGTGACCAGGGCT
>DATEXU010000171.1:0-6496 GCA_035256645.1 Thermodesulfobacteriota bacterium
AAGAATTTCCGAACACAAAAATCTTTTTGGCGATCCGCCCATGGGTTGTGATCTTCAGTCAGGTCATGCTCAGGAGATATTCTCTGCATACGAGAAAAAGTTGTTGGAACGTAATGTGATAGACTTTGATGATTTAATCCTCAAGCCACTCATACTGTTGCAGGAGTTTTCTGAGGTGAGAGAAGACTACCAAAACCGGTTTAAGTATATTCTCGTGGATGAATACCAGGACCTCAATAACCCCCAGTACTTGTTTCTTAAAAAACTCTGCGGGCCGCAAACCAGCGCGTGGATTATCGGTGATGCTGATCAGGCTATTTATGCTTTTCGGGGAGCTAATGTAGAATATTTTTTGAGGTTCCAGCAGGACAATCCCCAGGCCCGACGCATTTATTTAGAAAGAAACTATCGCTCCACTGAACCGATCCTTGCCGGCGCTTTAGCAATGATAAAAAACAACACCAATCGGATTCCGCACAATCTCTTTTCTTCAAATCCAGACGGTTCGCCTATCTCTCTCTTTCACGCCCCTGACCACCGCGCTGAAGCCCGCTTTATAGTTAGAGAGATCGAATAACTGGTCGGAGGAACCCGGATGGAATCTCATTGTGAAGAACCAGGGATGTTCGGATTCAGCGATATCGCTATCCTCTATCGCCTCCACCATCTATCCTTTCCTTTTTCGGAAGCGCTTCAGGAATCAGGCATCCCCTATCAGATTGTGGGAGGTCGTTCCAATAATGTTGATTCTATCTCCGGGTATTTAGTACCCTTTCTGAAAATGCTGCTTAATCCTCATGATGAGCTTTCTTTTCGGGCTATCGCGCCTCACATAGATAAACACTGTGATTCCCGCGCTATGTTCCTTTCACTTATTGACCGGTATCAGAGAGAAAGCAGCTTCGTAAGCCTTGGGACGTTGATTAAAAATATTGTTCAGGAAATGAAGATAAAAGAAAAGGATAGGTCCGAATGGCTCACCCTCGTTGAAGCATTCCAGGATGGTAGGGCTGATCAGCAGCTCCCGCATTTCCTGGAATACATTTCGCTCTTAAAAGAAGGAGAGACGTATAACCCCAAAGCGGAAGCAGTCACACTCATGACTGTTCACGCGGCCAAAGGGTTGGAATTCCCGGTGGTATTCATGGTGGGTCTGGAATCGGGGATTTTTCCCTGCACCGAATTTGGAGAAGAACCATCTGATCGAGAAGAGGAAAGACGGCTCTTTTATGTGGGCATGACCAGAGCTAAACAAAGGCTCTACCTTTCCTGTGCCAAAGAAAGGTTTCTTTTTGGCGAAAACCGCAAGCAACCGCCTTCACCCTTTATCTCGGAAATTCCTCAGGAAACGATCGAGAACATATCCGTTCGCAAAAAGCCGGCAAAACCAAAAGTCAAACAGCGCACCCTGTTTTCTTGAAAAATAACGGAAAAACAAAAAATTAATCTTTAAAGGAAGAACAATGATTATAAAAAACTATCAAGCGGTAAAAGCAGAGCCGGTTACTGATGCCGGTGCGGAGAAAGCGAACGTCAGATGGGTTATCGCCGGAAAAGACGGAGCGAAAAATTTTTTCATGCGGGTGTTCGAGATTGCGCCGGACGGTTATACCCCGTTACATCATCATCCCTGGGAACACGAAATGTTTGTCTGTGAGGGTAAAGGCTGTGTGGTTAAAGAAGGAAAAGAAGTTTCACTTACTCAAGGATCAGTGGTTTTCATTCCCCCAAACGAAGAACACCAAATAAAAAATATGTCTCAGGAACTTTTTACGTTGATTTGCCTTATCCCCTCTCACTGATCATTTTTCTATTTTCCCTGAGACCTCCCAGTGCCTGTCGCTGCACATTTTTACCTCTAAACCATGAAGGCCTGCTTGGGTAAGGCGCTCTCCTACTTCAGCGATAGTGAACGAAGCCTTAAGGGATTGAAAAAAGAGGTCCTTTAAAAGCTGTGGTTCGGTTCCCGAATATTTTTCAACAATATCCCAGGCAGCTTCTACGGTTGGTGGTCGTGAAAGGTCGCGGATAAGAACAATACCGCCAGGTTTACACACCCTTCGAATCTCTTCCCAAAAAGGACGCGGATTATGGAGGTGATGGACAAGGCTATTGGAGATAACAACATCCAGGCTATTGGGGGGAGAACTTATCTTTTTTGCATCGCCTTGTACAAAATGAATTGTATTTTGCAATCCTTGTTCCCTTAACCGCTTTACCGCCAGGGCAATCATCGCTTGGGAGCCATCAACACCGATGAAAAAAAATTTGGGGGACATCGTATGGATGCGCATTAAAATATCCCCCGGTCCACAGCCACAATCAAGCAGGACACCGGAAGGCTGGGGAACCAGCTCTAATACCCGGTTGGCAAAAGCCTGGTTTACCTCAGAGAAGTCCGCCAAGTCATAAACTGTGGCCTCCTCTTCTGCTCCCATGATTTCCGGTTCCGGAATTCTTTCCATGCTCAGCATAAAGTGAATCGATTTTTTACCCCGCCGCAGGCGGACAGTATATTAAAAAAGGCTCTTCTCCAAGTTGAGTGAGTAAGAAAACGTTTTTTTTGGAGGAAACTATTTGCACTTAAAGGTAAAAACAGCCTGGTAAAGGTGATACTTTATGCCATTTTACAGGCATGAAAAAATACTCTTTACCATATGTAATGCGTATTAGTGACCGTTGTTGGGAATTGACACCTTTTTAAGTTTACTAAGCTCTGTTTACCGTGTAGTGAATCCCCTCTGGAGGGGTGTCACGAAGTGACGGGGTGTGTGTCTATTATTGTAGAGAGGAACACACCCCTGACCCCTCTCAAGAGGGGAATTAAGAAAACCCCTGAAAGCTACCCAATCGATAAGGAGAAAAACCAAGCTTATTATAGTAAAAGAATGATGTCAATGGATGAAAAAGAAACCATTTTTTTCTTGACCTTAATAGGAATTCGGCATAATCTTTCGTTATGCAAATTTGCCATATCGCTTTTTTTGGCAACTTTTACTCATGAGAAAAAGGGCAGCGTTCATTTTTTGGTTTTAAAGGGAGACCGTTATGACAAAAAAAATTACTAGGTTTTTTATGATATTTATTTTTTTCATCAGCCTGATAGCTTTACCATCAATCATCTTTGCGGAGACACTGACTGGTTTTATCGGCTCGGTCACCAAACCGGTGATGGGGAAAATTATCGCCTTGTACCAAGAAAAAACCGGTGTTGAAGTCATCGTTCAATATGGGGGATCAGGCGCACTTCTTTCGCAGATGAAACTTTCGCACATGGGCGATATTTATCTGGCCGGCTCTCCTGATTTTATGGAAAAAGCCAAAAAAGCAAAAATCGTTGATCCCGCTTCCATCAAAATTGTTGCCTATTTGATTCCCGCTATTAACGTCCAAAAAGGGAACCCCAAAAAGATCCTCTCCCTTCGTGATTTGGCGCGGGAAGACGTACAGTTGGTCATTGCAAATCCCCCGACAGTATGAGTCGGCCTGTATGCGGTTGAGGTTTTTGAGACAAACAAGCTTACCGACCTCATTAAGCCACGCATTAAAAGTTACACCGAAAGCTGCGAAAAAACCGCTAACCTGATTGCCCTGGGTGGTGCGGATGCGGTCATGGGGTGGGAAGTTTTTGCCAGGTGGGAGCCGGACAAAATTGAGACTATTTTACTCAAACCCGAAGAAATACCCCGCATCTCTTATATTGCCATTGCGGTATCCACCTTTGCCAAAAATAAAAAGCGGGCAGAAGATTTTGTTAATTTTGTCGTTTCTTCTGCAGGCAAGAAGGAGTTTAAAGAAAGCGGATACCTTACTGACGAGCAAGACGCGCGCCGATATGCTCCCCAGGCGGTTATTGGCGGCGAATATGTTCTGCCCCAGGGATGGAAATGAAGACCCGGCGCTCCCTGTTTTCGGCGCTCATCACTCTGGCGTTGCTGCTGCTAATCGGATTTTATGTGATCCTGCTGGGGTATACCTATTGGCAGTACCACCCCACTGCCCTCTGGGAACTTATTGCCACCAGAGAAATTCGTCACGCCATCGGAGTGAGTGTCGTGTGCGCCACCATTGCCACTGCTATCGCGTTATTCATCGCCATTCCCGCCAGCTATGTCCTGTCACGCAAAAATTTTCCGGGGAAAATTTTTATCGATACGCTGTTGGATATTCCGGTGTTCGTCTCACCGGTTGCCATCGGCGCGCTTCTCCTGGTGTTTTTTACCAGCCCCCTCAGCAAGCATTTTCAAGAGAATTTCTTTCCCATTGTCTTTGCCGTTCCGGGAATTGTTATTGCCCAATTTACCGTCATAGCCGGCCTCGCAGCCCGCATGATGAAATCAACGTTTGATCAGATTCCTTCCCGTTATGAAGAGGTCGCTCGAACGTTGGGATGTTCGCCGGTCCAGGCGTTTCGAAATGTTACTTTGCCATTAGCAAAAAATGGGTTTCTTGCTGCGGCTGTCATTTCTTGGGCACGCGCCATCGGTGAGTTTGGCGCCACGATAACCTTAGTAGGAGCTGCGGCCATGAAAACCGAAACCATTCCTACCGCTGTATATTTGAGCTTCGCTTCCGCGGACATTGACCGGGCTTTAACGATGGTAGCCATCCTTATCCTTACCGCATTAAGTGGTTTATTCATTATCAGGTTTATTTCCGGCAAAGAGGTGCGGTTTTGATTACGTTAGAAAATCTTGAGGTCAAGCTTAAGGGGTTTCATCTAAAAAATATTAACCTCGAAGTAAGGGATGGTGAGTATTACATCCTCTTAGGCCCAAGCGGGGTGGGCAAGACGGTCATTATAGAAACGATCGCAGGGCTTCACAAACAACGCAGCGGAAAAATCGTCATTGATGGTAAAGATGTTTCTTATTCTCCCCCAGAGATGCGGCAGATCGCTTTTGTTCCGCAAGATGTATCGCTTTTCCCCCACCTTACCGTTTTAGAAAATATCCTTTTTGGGATGAAGATCCGAAAAATAAATCAAAAGGTTTATAAGCCTCTTCTTGATGACCTGATCGAAGTTCTTCAGATTGATCATAGACTCGCTGTTTTCCCCCTTACCTTAAGCGGAGGAGAAAAACAAAGAGTCGCTTTAGCTCGCGCCCTGATAACAAAACCGAAAATTCTTCTCCTGGATGAACCCATGTCCGCTCTCGATCCTCCCATCCGGCGGCAGCTTCAAAAGGTACTCAAAGAGATTTATATCCACTTTGGGGTGACCATCTTACAGGTTACCCATGATCAAGAAGAAGCCTTTATTCTCGGTGATATTATCTCGGTGATGATGGATGGCGCTGTTGTTCAAACAGGAAAAAGAAACCGGGTTTACTTTTTCCCGGAAACCAGGAAGATTGCCTTATTCACAGGAATGGAAAACCTCTTTGGGGGAGAAATTGTAGGATTAGACGAAAAACAAAAACAGATCGCTTTAAATCATAACGGAGTTGCGTTTAAAGCATTCTATGATCGAACGATACCAAAGCCCCCTCTCTTTTTTGGTTTCCGCGCCGAAGAAGTGATGATTATAAAAGACGATCGGCCCATACCAGAAGACATCGCTGATGAGAACCTTATTGTGGTGATTTTAAAAAAAGTAATAGAAAAAGGTTCAAGCCATACCATGGAATTTGAGGAAGCTACTCGTCATCTTCCCATAATCGCTGAAGTTCCTAATTATGTTTATAGAAAGCTCAGGTACACGATCGGACAAGAAATGAAAGTTTTTATCAGGAAAAAAAATATTTGTCTTATGGAAAACTAACTATATTAAAAATCCTTCCTTCAGTGATATAATTAAAACTAAAGAAAGGTTATGGGATAAAGCTTCATTGTTTTTCTAACTATTACTCCGGCAATTAAACAGCACAATATGTCATTCCCGCGAAAGCGGGAATCTATAAGTAATAATTCTGGATTCCGGGTCAAGCCCGGAATGACACCGAAGGATCATGGAGATATTTATTTGCCGAGGTAATAATACAAACGCATTAAATGAAGTGTCATGCTGAACTTGTTTCAGCATCTAAAACCAATCTATTATGAGACCCTGAAACAAGTTCAGGGCGACAAAATGTAAAAACAATGAACTACCCCGCCGCAAGCAGCGGGGTATCAAAGAATTTAAATTCTGTCATTCCGCACTTGATGCGGAATCCAGAGACTAAGGTAAAGCGACTAAGCAATTTTTTATTAGTCCCTGATACCACCCTCTGGATTCTTGTTTTCACGGGAATGACATCCACGGCTATTCAACACCGCGTCTCACCCCGTCGCAAACGGACGGGGTATTTAAAAAATAAATGCGTTTTTATTAAAAAAGGACAGCATGTCCGGTCAAAAAGTCCTCCTTATCAACCCCAATAGAATGAAGCCGGTCGTTACGCCCGTGGCGATTGACTACCTGGCGGACTCACTGAAACGCCGGCGAATAGATGTTGATTTTCTCGACCTTTCTTTTTCCGAAGACGTGAAGGCGGATATTGAGCGTGCTTTC
>DATEXU010000172.1:0-12967 GCA_035256645.1 Thermodesulfobacteriota bacterium
AACCTATACTCCCCGTTTGGAATCTCCAAGAGTCAGCTTCTTCCTTGGTGAGTTGTCTGGTTGGCCATTCCTTATTTCTTGGGAAAATACTTCACATTGCTTATATTTTTAAAATCTGAATCCTGAGTCCAGAGAATGGCATTGAATTCCCGAGCCGTTGCGAGAATAATGCTGTCCGCCATTGGAAGATTATGTTCCAAACTCAGCCGTGAAGCAGTGATCGCTAATGATGCGTTTAGATCCACGACCGTTCCCTTTTGCATAGCCATAACAGCTTGCAGCGCGTCATTTTCGCAGGATTCCCGAAGGATTACCTTGAAGACCTCGTAGATCGTTACCGTTGGGACAACAAGTAGAGTAGAATCATTCAACGGGGTCAGGAAATGTTTGGCATTAGGCTCATCCGCGAAGTATGCGAGCCAACCGGAAGAATCTACGATATTCATACTCTATCTTTCTCTCGTTTGAATTCCGTATTGATACCCTTGAGGAATCCCCGGAGTTCTTTGATATCGCGTTCCGGTATAAGCTCGATACGTCCGGCATATTCTATAACCTGCATTTTTTGTCCCGGACGAAGATCTAATGCCTCCCTAATTATTTTTGGTATAACGACTTGATATTTCGGTGATACCGTAACTGATTGCATGCCAATACCTCCATCAATATATTTTTGTATTACGATATCATGATCGATATGGTTTTGTCAATTGTATTGACGACCAACAATGTTTATACAGTTTGTATAAAAAAGGCAAAGGCAGATGATTGCTGTCAGTATAAGACAATAATAGATTTTATCCAATGCCTTTTTATTGCAATTACCATCTATAAGTAATTATTAGTTTTAAGCTTTTGTGTAATTGAGTGGGTTCATTTGAACTCCCCCATACCTCATTTTGCGCCAATGGGGAACACTTATGTGCCCCCTCTTTCGAAAAGAGGGGGCGGGGGGGAGTTCCAACTTATGCTTCATTAACTCCTGTTTTTCACCCACACTCTTCCACGATGAGCCTTGATTAAAACGTCTTATCCAGACTGCATAAGACTTTTTAAGGCCTGTCAGTGATGATCGGTCCCAAAACAAAAAAGGCCCATTGCCTTTTTATTCGGCGATTCGGCCTTATACCTTCTCGTGTCTTAATAAAAATTGATCCCTCGAAACCATTTTTTAACCTATACTCCCCGGTTGGGTTTTTCCCTTATTTATTACAATTTTTAGAAAAAGTCAACCCCGTTAGAAATCTTAGAATTTTAAGTTTACCCCGTTAGAAAAGCCCAGTGCGGAAGCACGGAGTGTGAAATTAAAGATTCTAAAGCTTGTTTCACACGGGGTAAATGCCCCGTATGAAAGTCCTCTAACGGGGTAAACTCCGTGCTTCTTGAAACCGTTAGATATTTGATATCTAATGAATAACGAGGGGAATTTCTAACGGGGTCAAGCAAAGCCGTTGTTTTTTTAACGGGAGGGGTTAAGGTCAGAGCTTGCATTATCCTTCTCGTACTATCATGTGTGGTCAAAGGATAGTTTCAACTACGATTAAAGATCGTGCAAATCGCTTTCCACGGGCACCGTGTCCGACAAAAATCGAGCGGCGCTTTCCGTCCGATGATCTCACGTAGTTCTTGAATGGTTCGTTTTTTCCCGTAGGAAATCCCCAGCCCTTTTAGGATTATTGCGTCCCATTTTCTAACTTTATCTTCATTTCCATTCGGGCTTTCGCAACGATCCTCGCGACAATCAGGACACCACTTGCACAGTTTATCAACTCCCCGGATGATTTCTATCATGGCATCGCTGTTTGATTCTATCAGCTCTTTGATGGCCGAAGAGACCCGTTTGAATTCTTCGCCACGTTCCGGGAAATCAAGGGTTAGGAATGTCTTGCAAAAAATATGATGCGGACGCAATTTTTCTATTGTCAAATTTACATCGTGAGTCACGGTTTTTCTCATTTTCTGGTAAAAAGTGCTATTTGATCCTCCGCCTGAAAGAGCACTTGCTTGTTTTGAATCGAGAAGTTGCTCTCATGACATGAAAGACCACCTAACATTGTTTATATCGATCCATATAAAACACCAATAAAATCCTCCTCAACCCCCCTTTAGAAAAAGGGCATGAAGAAAAGATTTTCCCCTTTTTAATGGGGAGTCAAAGGAGATTTTAAAACAAAAAAGGCCCATCACCTTTATATCCGGTGATTCGGCCTTGTTTTATTCTCCTTAGTCTTAAAAACCCTTCCCATCAAAGACACCCTTTTTCTCTCCGTCACATATCTTTTTTGGGGTTGATATTTTTTATCTTTTCTATTACTAACTGCCCAAAATGTCAAGAAAAAAAATAAGGTTTGGATTAAAAAGAGTTGAAAGCGGACTTAGTCAAGAATAAAGAATTCACACCGGACACCGTTTTTATCCGGTAATCCGCCTTTTTCACTCCGGATTGCCTCTGAATTTGGCAGCCATGTTTTCAAGCTCATCCCAGCGGTGATAGGCTTCATCGAGCTCCTTTTCCAGCGCTTCTAACCGATCGTTAGCCGCGTTTATCTTTCCCAGATCGCGGCTCGCGTAGAATTCAGAGGAATTGAGGGTTTCCAAGAGGCGCTTTTTCTCTTCCTCGAAGGCTTCGATGATCAATGGCAGCGATTCAAGCTCCCGGGTCTCTTTAAAGGAGAGTTTACCCTTCTCCTTCGGGGCTTTTTTCCTCTTTTGTTTCTGTTCCTTTAGAGCGGTCGAGTTCACGTGTTCCGTTGCCGCTTTCCTCTGTCTCAGCCAATCGTCGTAGCCGCCGACATACTCCTTTAACCGTCCATCACCCTCAAAGACAATTGTCGAGGTCACCACATTATTGAGTAATTCGCGGTCGTGACTGACCAGCATAATCGTACCCTTGTAATTAATGAGCCTGTCTTCGAGCAATTCCAGCGTTTCCGCATCAAGGTCATTGGTAGGCTCATCGAGGACAAGCACATTCGATGAAATGACGAAGAGTTTCGCCAGAAGCAAACGATTGCGCTCACCGCCGGAGAGAGAACTGACGGGCGACATGATCCGTCCGGGCGAAAAAAGAAAATCCTGAAGATACCCTACCACATGCCGCGGGATGCCGCCAATGAGGACCGTGTCGTTGCCACCACCGATATTCTCCCTGAGGGTTTTATTTTCATCGAGCTGCGCGCGGAGCTGATCGAAGTAAGCAATGCTGACATTGGTGCCCAGTCGAACTGTTCCCTGCTGCGGCAAGAGGTCGCCGAGGAGTATCTTGAGAAGGGTGGTTTTGCCGGAACCGTTCGGTCCGATAACACCCACTTTATCGCCGCGCATGACAGTGGTGGAGAACTTATCAACGACCTTTGTATCGCCCCAGGCGAATGAGACTGCCTTTGCGTCCACAACCATCCGCCCGCTCCGTTCCGCTTCCTGGATCTTCAGTCGGGAGACGCCCGCCTGCTCCTGCCTGCGGGAGCGCTCCTGACGCATCCGCATCAACGCCCGGACCCTGCCTTCGTTGCGGGTGCGACGCGCCTTGACCCCTTGCCTGATCCAGGTCTCTTCTTTGGATAATTTCTTATCAAAGTCATGCCACTCCTTCTCTTCCGCCTCCAGCAAGGCCTGTCGTCGTTCAAGGTAGACCCGGTAGTTACAGGCGAAAGATATCAGTCGGCCCCGGTCGATTTCCACGATCCGCGTCGCCAAACGCTGGAGAAATGCGCGGTCATGGGTCACGAACATGAGCGTCTTTTCAAACTTCAGCAGGAAGTCTTCAAGCCAGAGGATGGTGCTGACATCAAGGTGGTTTGTGGGCTCGTCGAGAAGCAGGAGGTCCGGATCATTTGCCAGGGCCCGGGCCAGAAAAACCCGGCGTTTCATTCCCGCGGACAAATCCCGGAACCGGGCATTTTCATCCAGTTCAGCCCTCGCGATCGCCCTTTCAACCTGCTGGTGATAATGCCAGGCGCCGGATGCCTCTATCCGGTGCTGGACGCCTTCGAGCTTTCTGAGGAGGCCGTCATCGCTGCCCCCGGCAATCTGCAGGGTAAGGTCATGGTATTCACTGAGGAGCTCCACGTGTTCCTGTCCACCGCCGGCTACCACGTCATAGACCGTTCCCGGCAGGTCATCGGGGACATCCTGTGCCAGCATTGCGATCTTCACATCGCCGCTGCGAATAATCCCGCCTGAATCCGGAGTTATTTGTCCGGCCAGCAACTTCATGAGAGTGGATTTGCCTGAGCCGTTACGGCCCAGGAGGCCGATCCGTTCGCCGGCCTCGATCTGAAGCGTAACCCCATCCAACAGCGGTGGGCCGCCAAAATTCATCGAAACATCATTGATGAGTAGAAGTCCCATACTATCTCGCGGGTCTTAGTATTCCTGACAAAGCCGGGATTGGCCACTTCTGTCCTTTGTGTTGACCGATGGGAAAGACCTGGTTCGCATCTTTCTGCCTTTGATCGGATATTCTATGCCGGATAAACGATTGGTCATTGATCCTCCTGACAAATGCACTGCGCGGTATGCGCCTTTCTGACCTGAAACGTTGTTGAATGCTCTATTTTTCTACTTTTGCCGGCTGTTTGCAAATCAAAAAATATAAGATTTGGATAAAAAGGGTTAAGTGTATTGTAACTGATACAGGCGATAGTAGATTCCTTTTTTGGCGATCAGCTCCTCATGGGTTCCTTCTTCCCGTATCCTGCCTTTGTGGAGCACCAGGATTCTATCTGCCCGCTCGATGGTTGAGAGACGATGGGCAATGATAAGGGATGTCCGTTGCTTAGTTAAATGTACCAATGCGTCCTGAATCAGACGTTCGGTCTCAGGATCGATATTCGATGTCGCTTCATCGAGCACCAGAATTTTGGGATTAAAGGCCAGAGCGCGGGCAAAGGTGAGAAGCTGGCGCTCGCCGGTTGAGAGGTTTGTTCCTTCCTCGGTCAGCACTTCGTCAAATTTATTATTAAGTTTTTTAACAATTCGGTCTGCATGAACGACATGGGAAATTCGTTTTATCTCATGGTCGGAAATCGCAGTATTCCCCAGGCGAATGTTATACTTAATGCTTTCCGCGAAAACAAAAGGGTCTTGCATTACCAGTCCGATGTTTGAGCGGAGAAAATCTTTTTTTAGTGACTGAATGTTTATTCCATCCAGAAGGATTTCTCCATCCTGGATGTCGTAGAAGCGGGCTAATAAGTTAATCAGCGTTGATTTTCCAGCTCCGGTGTGGCCGACAACCGCCACGGTCTCACCCGGCCTTATTTGAAAAGAAATGTCTTTGAGAACCGGTTCGTTTTTCTTATAGGCAAATGATACATGTTTAAATTCTATTTTCCCCTGCACCGAAGATATTGTCTGGTGATGGATCGGATCCGGCACGGCATCTTTTTCGTCTAAGAGGGTAAAAATCCTTTCTGCCGAGGCTAACGCGGACTGAAGGACGTTATATTTTTCCGCGAGGAACCGGATCGGTTGAAACATCTTTTGAATGTAGGCGAGAAACGCAACCAAAACGCCGAGGCTTACTGCTTGTGAAAGCGCTTGGCCGCCTCCTTTCCAGATGAGCAGGGCGATGGTTAAGGCGCTTAAAAGCTCGACTCCCGGCATAAAGATTGCCAAAACAACAATTTGCTTGATGTTGGCAAAATACTGAGCGCAATTGATGCGCTCAAAGCGCCGCGCATTTTCTTTGTGGCGATTGAAAATTTTTACCACTAAAATTCCGGAGAAGTTTTCTTGAATGTAAGAATTTATCTGCGCCACTAATTTCCTTACTTCCCGAAAAACAGTGCGGGCTTTTATGCTGAAGAAAATTGTTATGCCAAAAACCAGGGGCAACAAAGAAAAGCAGATAAGCGCTAATTTCCAGTCCATAAGGAGCATGACTACCATAATCCCAAAAAGCAGGACGACATCTTTTAAAAAATCGATAAGAATGGAGGAAAACAAGTCTTCGAGGTTAAGGATGTCGTTGGTGACTCGGGTAACAAGTCTTCCCACGGGTGTGTGCTCAAAGAAATGGAGCGAAAGGCCTTGAAGGTGTGCCATAAGCTCGATACGGAGATTGTGCATTACGTGCTGTCCGATATATTCCAAAAAGTAGACCTGGAAATACGAACAACCAAAGTCAATGAGGAGTAAAAAAATAAAAATAATCCCAATCCACATCACCCCGGCAATATCCGGTTTTCGGAGCCGCACGAGCTGATCTTTGGGAATGGTTTGGAGATGCGCATACGGGATAAACACCTCGAGCGTGCTGGTTGAAAATCCGGGTTGCAGGAGCTTTTGTTCCTCGGCGAAGGTTAAATCAGCCGGATAATACCGGGTCTCTTCCAGGAAACCCTTTTGTTTAAGAAGCGCGATATATCTTCGGTCAATGCGGTCAATATCTTTTCCCTTCACAAAAAAGACTTCACGATCCCGGGTGGGAATAAGAAAGGGTTGGTAACTGGTTATCATTGCTTGTGCCAGGGGTTCCTGGGGAGAGAGTACTACCCTGCGGGCGCTCTTGAGAATATAGTTGTCAATGGCTACCTTGGTTAAGTAGGGCAGTAAAAGCTCGATCCCGGTGATGATACCGACCAGTATTCCAACAATGACCAAGGTTTTCATAAAGGGCTTCAGGTAGCGCGCTAAACGCACCAGGAGCCGGACATCGATGGTCTCGATAAACTGATCTTTTTCGAAATCGTCAAATTTGGGGTTCATTATTCACCGGTTCCTGTGTGGTTTCAAGCTCTCTTTCGATTAATTGCCGGCGGAACATTTCCGCATAGATTCCGCCCCGGGCCATGAGGTCATCGTGATCGCCTTGTTCTTTAATGGACCCTTCATCCAAAACGTAAATACAGTCGGCATCTTTGATTGATGAAACGCGATGGGTAACAATGAAGGTGGTTCTTTGGGAGATTAAAGGTTTTAAATTGGTCATAATTCTTTCTTCAGTTTCAGTGTCAACGGAAGAAAGAGCGTTGTCAAAAATAAGAATAGGAGCGTCCATCAAGAGCGCACGCGCAATAGCGATGCGCTGTTTTTGGCCTCCGGAAAGGATCACCCCTTTTTCTCCTACCACGGTTTCAAGCTGATGAGAAAAAGACATGACCTCATCAAAGATTTCAGCGGCTTTGGAGACGGCAAGCATTGTTTCGGTTGAAGCTTGCGGGGATCCATAGGCGATGTTTTCCTTGATCGTGTCAGAAAAAAGAAAGGTATCTTGGGGCACATAACCGATATTGGTGCGTAGCGTTTCGAGGGGGATGGTTTTGATATCAACGCCATCTAACACGATACTCCCTTCCTTTGTTTCATAGAGCCGCAAGAGGAGATTGAGAAGCGTGGTTTTTCCGGAGCCGATACGACCGACAATAGCAACGCGTTCACCAGGATTAATGGTGAGGTTAATATTTTTTAAAACCAGCGGACCGCCATTATACGAGAAAGACAGGTTTTTAAATTCAATTTTTCCTGTCAAACGGTTTATGTCCGCGGGAGGCGGATAGCAGGAAGGTTCCGCTGTGGTTTCCAGAAGGGCGTTTACCCGTTTCATCGAGGCGGCTCCCTGCTCAAGGAGATTGATGACCCACCCAAGGGCAATCAACGGCCACGTCAAGATTCCGAGGTAACTCATGAAGGCCACAAAATCACCGGGGGTGATAGTGAGCAGGATAGTTTGGCGTCCTCCCATGATAAGGACAATCGCTAAACTGAGGTTGATTAATCCGAGCACGAGGGGGAAAAAGAAACTCCAGATGCGGATCAGGTCTATATTGTTTTGGACGAATTCACTGCTGACGGCGCTGAACTTTTTTAAGCGATCTTCCTCTTGGACGTATGCTTTAATAATCCTGATGCCGGCAAAACTTTCCCGCACTTTTTCGGTGAGAAAAGAAAAGCTTTCTTGGACTTTTAAAAAACGGTCATGAACTCGTTTGCCGACCCGATTCGTGAGAATAACCAAAAACGGTCCGGGGATAAGCGCATATAAGGTAAGGTTAAGGTTAATATGCACCATAAAACCGATGGCCATTAAACTCAAAAGGACCCCATCAACCAAAGCGACCAATGCCATTCCCAGCGCCATTCTTATAGCATTGAGGTCATTGGTGGCATGGGCCATAATATCGCCGGTAGAAAATCGGTTTAAAAATGTTAAGGGAAGGGTTTGGAGGTGAAAAAAAAGGCGAAGGCGCAGAGTTTTTTCGATTCGATAGGCAGTGCCTAAGATGAAATATCGCCAGAAAAAGCGAAAAATGATCATGAGAATCGCAAGCCCGATGATTTTAAGCCCGTAACCCAGCAAAATTTCGCTGTTCGCTTTGCCCTGGGTGAGGTCATCGACCACCCACTTGATAATGCGGGGAATAAAAAGCTGGAGCACATCAACGATTAAAAGAGAGGTAAGTCCGCCGATGAGGAACCAGATATTTTTCTTAACGTATGGTAGAAGAGTCCGAAATGCTTTCATAGAAAATTGGTTTAACCTTTGTAGGGCAAAGGAAAAGTTGAGTCCAAGAGGCGCTGACTTTTTATAACAAAAAAGGGAGCGTGATTGGAAGTAAAAAAAGGAGGCTCTTTTCGAACGATCGAAGCAATCGCCGGATGACGGGTGAATTCTTTATCTAAAAATTCACGCACCTGTATCCGGTTCCAGCCTTGGGGGTGGAAAAAATCAGTATAAAGGGAAAGATCACCTTCGTAAAAATTTTTTGCCTCTACCATTTCGACCTCAGGCCCATAAATCGGCAGGTTGAAGATGGCAAGGTTTAAGAAGTCAATGTAGTCGCAATGCTTAACCACAAAATCACGTGTTTTTTTTGCGGCGGACAAGTTTTCTGCGATTGTTCCAAAAATCAGATACACATACGTTGCTATTCCGGCTTTTTTTAATGTTTTTAAAGCCTGCGATGCCTCTTTGAGATTAATACCCTTGTGCAAAGAATCGAGCACTTTCTGATCACCCGATTCCAGCCCGAGCTTGAGCATCACACACCCGGATTGTTTTAAGGCTCTGCAAAAATCGAGATCAGTAAGATGAGATGTTATTCGGGTAAAACCATACCAGGGTACGGGAAGGGGATGTGAAGAAATGGCGGTCAGAAGCGCGGGGCTTAGCGAGTTATCCAAAAAATGGATTAAAACGGGTTTTGTCTGTTTTACCAATGCATGAAGGTCAGTTAATACTTTGTCAACCGGAACAGGAACATAAGGATTGCCTTCCGCTCTTTCAGGGCAGAATGAACATTTGTTCCAGTAACACCCGTTTGAAGCGCTGTAGGGAAGGATCAATCCCGGGGAAAGATATTCTTTTAAGGGTAAACTCGTATAATCAGGTAAGCAAAAGGAGTTATTCTTGCCCGTAATCCCTATGAGGGAAAGCAATGGGTATTCTCCTGGCCCAGGTATAAGATGGTCGATCAAGCCGTTAAAGGGGTTTTTCCACCCAGGCTTTTTTACCCACGAGGTTACCAGTCCTCCGCCAAGAATTAATTTTAATCCAGGAAATTTTCGTCTCAGCAAGCCAACCATGGCAAAGGTGCATATGGCCTGGCTTAAATAATTTAAAGAAAATCCAACCACAGATGGTTGGTCATGCTTCACAATTTCTAAAAGCCTGGCTTTGAAATAAGGGAAAAAGGGATTTTCTTCCGGCTGTTCGGCCGCCTTGATTAAGTCTTTGCTCTTTAGCGGAGAAATTTTTTGATCCTGGTAGTTGGTTAAGCTAAGGCGCGCACCTTTTGCATGAGCCACAACCCCCAAAAGGTGGTTTAAATCATTAACCGCTCGTTTATAACGGTCAAGGTTTTGATAAACAGGAAGGGATTTTATTGACGCAAGATTAGCTGAAAAATTACGGGAGGCGCGTTTTGTCCAGGTGTCCTTTGGTTCCACAGGAGTTTTAAGCAGGTGAATCAAGCCTTCAATATTCGCGTCGAGCAGTTTAGCCTTAACGCCAAAGTGATTCAGAACTCCATTGAGCTTCGCGATTCCTGCGGGAGGTTCACACGGTTTCATAACTGGGGGATGGATGAGCAGTAGCATCAGTTTTCAGACATTAAACTTTTTTTGTTTATATTTTATGTCTATAAAGTATACTCTATTTGAGCAAAAAAAAATAATAAAACTCCTCTAACTCCCCTTTATTAAAGGGGAGGATTGTTTTTTCGCCTTTATCAAAGGGGAGAAGTTTATTTTTCGCCCCCTTAAAAAGAGAGAAAATGACCTTTGCTTTCCTGTTATGAAAAGGGAAAAAACTTATTGCTTCCCCCTTTACGAAAGGGGGACTGAGGGGGTTGATAAAGTTAATCGATTTTGTAGTTTATGAGAAATGCGACGCTTACGATTTTCTGAGGACCTTTTTATGCCCGTGGCCCGTTTTAAGGTGAAGACCGTGCCTGATATATTTGAACCGGAAGAATTTAATGATATAATAATTTATCAATCTCACGGAAAAGATTAAGATTGTTCTTGGCCTGCGCTTTGTTGTTGGAGATGACCCAAGACCTAACACCTATCACCTTGCAACTAATTACTAACAACTATTAACTAACAACTAATATGTCGGAAACCATTTCTTTTCAACATAATTCGCAAAGTTTATCTCGTCTAAAACTTTTTCTCGCTCTTTCCCGGACCCACCATGGTATTGTGGATTTATCCACGCCGTGTTTAGGGGCGCTGTTGTGGTTAGGCAGAATACCTGACCTGTTCACTGTGGTTATCGGTTTTATTACTGCTTTCGCCGGCTATACGGCGGTTTATGCTCTTAATGATGTTGTGGATTTTCGGTCTGACCAGGAGAAAATTAGAAAAAGCGGGGAATGGTCTGCGCCTAAGGGTCTGGATAGTGTGTATATCCGGCATCCTTTAGCGCATGGACTGCTCAGCCTTGGGGAAGGCATTGGATGGGTATTTGGCTGGGCTTTGCTTGCTTTTATCGGAGCTTATATGCTTAATCCGATCTGCGCTCTTATTTTTATCATAAGCTGCCTTTTGGAAGCTTTCTACTGCCTGCTTTTACGAATCACTTTTCTGCGCGCGTTAGTGAGTGGAGTGGTAAAAACATCCGGAGGGATTGCGGCACTATTTGCGGTTGATCCTCATCCATCAGGAACATTTTTGTTGGTTTTCTTTTTCTGGTTGTTTTTATGGGAGATTGGCGGACAAAATGTTGCCAGTGATTGGGCTGATGTGCAAGAAGACATTCAGGTTCGGGCGCGGACCGTTCCGGTTAAGTTTGGGTTGCAAGGCGCGCGGATAATTATTATTTTTTCATTGCTCCTTACGGTGCTCTTAAGTCTTGTCCTGTATTGGTTTATTCCCACCCCACTCAGCCCGGTGTATGCTATTGGCGCTTTGGGGGTAGGAATTTATCTTCTGCTTTTGCCCGCGTACCGGCTTTATAAAACCAAAGCTTCTCAGGAAGCGGCAAATCTTTTTAGTCGGGCAAGCTGTTATCCGGCGGTTATGCTCCTGGTGCTCATGGTAAGCTGGATAGTTTAGAGAGAGGAGGTTATCTTCAATGAAAGGAATAGACATACAAACGCTTTCGGAATGCACGGGAAAGGATGGAAAGCCTGTACTGGTGGCTTACGAGGGAAAAGTTTATGATCTGAGCATGAGTAAACTATGGAATACCGGTCTTCACATGAAACGACATCAAGCGGGCAAAGACCTTACCAGAGATATTCACGCTGCCCCCCATACTCCGGACGTTTTGCAGAAGTTTCCTCAGGTGGGAGTTTTAAAAAAAGCACCTGATACTGAGCGGAAAATTCCTGAGGTATTATCCAAGATACTTAGCCGGTTCCCTATGCTAAGACGTCATCCTCACCCCATGGTAGTCCACTTCCCGATTGCGTTTATGTTTTCCGCGCCTGTCTTTACGCTTCTTTATCTTCTTACCCGGATAGAGTCTCTGGAAGTAACTGCGGTATATTGTTTAGGAGGGGGATTCCTGTTTACTCCCCTCGCGATGCTTACCGGCTGGTTTACCTGGTGGCTTAATTATTTGGGCACGACGATGAAAGCGGTGACAATTAAGATTTGGCTGAGCTTCAGTTTGCTTCTTATCCAGATGATGGTTCTTTCCTGGCGTGTTTTAAACCCCACTATTTTACGCAGTCTTCACGGGGAGAGCATTTTGTATCTGCTCCTTATGTTTAGTGTCATTCCTGTGGTAACGATTATCGGCTGGTATGGAGCCACGCTAACGTTCCCCGTAGAAAAAGAGTGATTTTATACCAAGTCGCCTTCATTTGCATATCTTTGTTGTCTCCTCGTCAGTTTTCGTAAATCGTAAAAAGTTAAACGTAAGGTGTTAAAACACTTCACACTTCACGTCTCACTTTTCACGTTTTGATCGTCGCCGCCTTGATCTGCTTTTGCATGCAACGTGGTATTAATGATTCTTTTTTTCTGAGATTCCCACAATTCCCAGACTTTTTATTTCCCAGGCAGTTTTAAGGGGAAGTCCCTTCTCGCGCAAAGCACTCTTAAGATCATCACTGTGAAAACGATTTTCTTTAGGGTGAAGGAGAATATGTTTTGTAATAAAATTTTGATAAAGCGAAGGATATAATTCTTCAAAGACGAGCACGCCGCCTGGTTTTAAAACCCTTGAAATTTCAGTTAAAGCTCCCCGCCAAAGAGGAATATGGTGCAAAACCCCAAAAATAAAAACCGCATCGAAAAGCTGATTTTTATACGGTATTTGTACGACATCCGCTATTGAGAGAAGGATTCTTTTTTTTTGTTCAAAGGAAAGATAGTTTTTTGCTTTGTAAATCATAGCGCTATCTACGTCAAACGCGTGAAGCAGAGACGGCTTAAACTCATTAAGAATAAGAAGAGCGCCCGCACCTCTCCCGCATCCGATCTCCAAAATTGAAGCCCGGTGGTTGAGCTTAATTTTCTTTTTAAGAAAAAAAAGCTCTAATCGTTGCTGATATACCCGGATGGGATTATT
>DATEXU010000173.1:0-2015 GCA_035256645.1 Thermodesulfobacteriota bacterium
TATCCATTTGCACGATTTGCTCAAAGCAGGAATTGTTTAGGATGATAGAAAAAGCCAAAAAAGTCCGGCTGTTGATTTTAGACGTTGATGGAGTTTTGACCGATGGAAAAATAATTTATTCCGATAAAGGAGGAGAATCAAAATCGTTCAATGTCAAGGACGGGCTGGGAATAAGGATGTTAATCCAAGGGGGGATAAAAGTGGCAATCATTTCCGGTCGGAAGTCACGGGCAGTAGAATATCGGGCTAAAGATTTGGGTGTCCAAGAAGTTTACCAAGGAATAAAAGACAAAGTGGCAATATTTGATGAAATTTTAAAAAGGAATAAAATAAATCCTGAGGAGATAGGTTTTATGGGAGATGACCTGATTGACTTACCCCTTTTATACCGTGTGGGGTTTGCCATTGGGGTTTCCGATGCAGTGAAAGAAGTTAAAAAAGCTGTTGATTATGTAACCAGACTCCCGGGGGGAAAGGGAGCGGTTCGAGAAGTATGTGAATTACTATTAAAATCACAGGAAAAGTGGAAAAGATGTGTCGAACAATTACAATAGCCCTGCGCGCTTTTTCCTTTAGGGTTTGCTAACGTGAAATTTATATCTTTTAAAAAAACAAAACGTTTCTTGGTCGGAATAGGGGTGGCTTCTTTTTTGGGAATAATAATAGTCTTAACCCTAACGTTATCAGAAAAATCCCCCCCCAAACCTCCGCCTGTACCCGAAAATCCACAAGGGGCTGATATCATAATAAATAATTTTGAATATACTTCAACCAATGCGCAAGGGGTTAAGGAGTGGAAGCTTAAATCTGATACTGCCAGCTATTTTCAGGACAATAAGATGGTGGGATTCAAAAAAGTAAACGCCACCTTTTATTCTAAGGAAGGCCGAACTTTTGCCGTGAAGGCAGATAAAGGCACTTTAAATACCGAAGCCAAAGACTTTGAGTTATCAGGCAATGTACTGGGCACTTCGAGTGATGGCTATACATTTCGAACTGAGACGTTAACCTACACGGCTGATAAAAACCAAGCCCGTACTAACAAAAAAGTTTATTTGGAAAGCCCTCAGTTTAAGCTGGAAGGAACAGGAATGGTTTTGGACGTAAAAGAACAAAAACTATTTCTGGTAAAGAATGTAACGGCTCAGGCAACAAAAGCGAAATAAGAATGCTGTTTAGTTTTGGCGTAATGGGGTGATAAGGGCTTTTTGATTGTCTGCCTTACTCCCATACTCCAATTTTTGACAAAGCCGTAAAAACTCGAAAATCAGACGGCACAGCGGTAGGGACACGTTGCAACGTGTCCCTACATCAGATGCAAGGCGCGCAAATCCGACGGAATGAGGCGTACTTATTTGTACGCCGCAATGACTACGGAAGCAGCGCCTGTCTTCGTGCACTGCACGGAGGCAACGCTGCAGATGGACTTTTTACGAAGCTGTCAATTTTTGACAGTCCATAACCTTTAAGTATGGAAAATATTATGATTAGTTACAAAAATACCGATAAATATTTGCAAGGATTCCTTTCCAGAAAAACAGTTTTTTGTGTTTTTTTGGTCTTACTCCTTCTGTTGTGGGTTGGAGATAAAAACACCCTCTGTGGCAAGAGCGCTGCCCAGGTCGGAATCCTTCCCTTTCAAATTTTTAGCGGGGAGAAAGTGGAATATCTCAACGAGGTCATTGCCGCTAATTTATCCCAGCAATTAAAAACAAAAGAGGGATTTACCATTATTAATCAAGAAGAGATTAATAACGTATCCGGAAAAAAAGCAGGTTCGGGAGCCTTCTCCCTTCAAGAACTAAGTCTTATCGCAGAGAGAACGGGAGCTCAGTTTCTCATTTATGGCAGCCTAACCAAAATCGAAGATAATGTAAGTATCGACGCCCGAGTATTTACTACTTTGGAGTCCTCGCCCCCGTATAAAGATTTTGTGGAAGGAAAGGATTTGGACCTCTTACTGAAAAATTTGGGAGATAAAATTTCTCATCATGTCTCACAAGTAGCGCTTGCAT
>DATEXU010000174.1:0-2025 GCA_035256645.1 Thermodesulfobacteriota bacterium
AACCCTTCAATGATAGCAGTTTTTCCCACGCCGGGATCGCCAACAAAAATCGGGTTATTTTTGAGGCGACGGCCTAGGACCTGTATCGTTCTTTCCAGTTCTGCTTCTCGTCCAATCAGGGGGTCAATCTGGCCCAATTTCGCCTTTTCAATAAGGGCAATGGTAAAGCGCTCCAGGTGAGTTGATGGCTTTTGCTTGTCCCCGAGTTCACCTCCCCTTTCTTCTGAGGTTAATGGCCACTCATCCTCTCCTGTTTTTGGTAGGCCATGGGAAATGTAGTTCAAAATATCCAGCCGGCTAACCCCTTGAGATTTAAGAAAGTATACCGCGTAAGAATTTTCCTCCTCAAGCATGGAAGCCAGGATGTCACCGGCGTTCACCTCTTTTTTTTCGGCTGATTGGACGTGGAGTAAAGCGCGTTGCAACATCCGCTGAAAGCTAACCGTCTGAATGATCTTTTTGTTGCTTCCTTCGGGGAGCGCTTCAAGGTGTTCAGAAAAGAAGGTTTCGAGCTTCTTTTTGAGATCCGGAAGATTAGAACTGCAGGAGCGCAAAATTCGGCTCCCCATCTCATCATCCAAGAGAGCATATAAGATATGCTCAATAGTGAGAAGCTCATGGCGGCGAATTCTTGCCTCCCTGACAGCGGCTGCAAAAACCATTTCTAATTTTTTACTGATCATTATACTTCTTCCATGCTACATTTTAATGGGAAACCCTGCTGTTTGGCTAAAAAGTGTACGGTATCCACCTTGGTCTCGGCAATTTCCTCGGTGTAAATTCCACACAATCCTACCCCTTTTTGATGGATATTTAACATGATCTGGACTGCTTCGGAAGGGGGTTTATTAAAAACTGTTTCCAGTACCTGGACCACAAAATCCATAGTAGTATAATGATCATTATGCATTAAAATTTTATATTGAGTCGGTTCACTGAGCGCTTCTTCGGTCTGGACACCCGACTTTTCTTTTAGCTCTGGATGGACTTTACTCATAGTTGAAATAACGCAAAGCGTTTAAGCAAGCTTGAAGAAATAATTTTTTAATACAAAAAAGATTTTTTAGTTATACCTAAATTGAACGATTCTTGTTTGCTAAGGCGCCCAAACCACGGTAGGACAGCCGTCCCGGCTGTCCGGTCATTTCACCCTTCAGGACAGGCGAGACGCCCGTCCTACTGGTTTTGTAATGAAAATCGCTCAATTTAGGTTATAATTATATAAACTAAAACAAACCATGTCAAACAACCTTAATATCATTAATACCAAGTCGCCTTCATTTGCATATCTTTGTTGTCTCCTCGTCAGTTTTCGTAAATCGTAAAAAGTTAAACGTAAGGTGTTAAAACACTTCACGTCTCACTTTTCACGTTTTGATCGTCGTCGCCTCGATCTGTTTTTGAATGCAACGTGGTATAAAGGAGGAAGTGATGGGTGTTTATTTAAAATTTTTGGGCATTCTAATTTTTCTTTTGGGTTTTTTGTCAGGGGGCTTAAGTCTGTATTATGATCGAGATTATCAAGGGCTGAACCAAACCCTATCTAAAATAGATAAAAAATACGAAAAGATCGGAAAGGAGCTTGAGGCAGCGGTAACCAAACGCTTGGAGCGTGTTCCTCTTTTAAGGGAAGAGGAGTTGAGGAAGGCAAGGGGAATATCGCTCATGGTTGGGGGGATAATCATTGGATCTCTTTTTTTGGGATTGGGAGAGGCTGTGTCTTTGCTTAAAAGGATTTCTAAGAAGTTGTAGGGCCTGCCACTAAAAACTTGTTGTGAAGACATTCGATGAGTTCGTAAAAAGTCGGAGATGTCACCCTGACCGTTCGATAAACTCACGGTTCGACAGGCTCACCGTGACAATAAGATGTCATCCTGAGCTTGTCGAAGGATATCGAACGGTCAGGGTGACATCTTCGACTTTTTACGAACTCATCGAATTTTGTAACAACACGGTTTCAATGGGCAGGCCTTACAACTTCTTAGAAATCCTTTTAAGTAAAAACACAGCCTCTCCCAATCCCCA
>DATEXU010000175.1:0-4122 GCA_035256645.1 Thermodesulfobacteriota bacterium
AGGCACTTTTCCTTCCCGGTACCATTCAGTCCGGGCCATTTCTGCTCCTCCCAACCGACCCGAACAGGAGATCCGTATTCCCTGGCACCCAAATTTCAATGAAGACGTTACACTCCGTTTCATTGCCCGCCGGAACGAAACACGTCGTTCCAACTGATTGGCAATGTTTTCGCCCACCAGCTGAGCATCAATCTCAGGTTTCCGCACTTCAATAATATTGATAAACACTTCCTGATGGGTCATCTTTTGGATTTCGTTCTTCAGGTTATCAATTTCAGCTCCTTTGCGGCCAATGATGATCCCTGGACGAGCAGTATGAATCGAAATGATTATCTTCGCTCCTACTCGCTCAATTTCAATTTTTGCCACTCCTGCGTGGTAAAGCTTTTTCTTTAAAAATTTTCGGATATAAATATCCTCTTGCAGGAGTTTACTGTAATCTTTTTCCGCAAACCAGCGGGAAACCCATGTTTTATTGATCCCCAGCCTAAAGCCTATGGGATGAACCTTCTGACCCATACAGGTAACCTTTCTATCAACTCTCTTCTAATACTATCGTTATATGGCTACTTCTCTTTCTTATCCTTGTGGCGCGTCCCATCGGTCGAGGTCGAAATCTTCGAAGCGTGGGACCGCCGTCCACAAATATCTTTTTTATATACAGGGTATCAACATCAATGCTCTCATTTTGGCCTGCGTTGGCAATGCCTGATTTTATGAGCCTCGATACCACGGGAGATGCTCTTCGAGGAGTAAACGTTAAAATGTTCAGAGCTTCTCCAACCTTTTTCCCCCGCACCAAGTCAGCGATATACCTTACTTTACGGGGAGACATTCGAATATAACGAGCAACCGTTTGAGTTTCCATGGAATTATTTTATGATTATGCCTTTGCTTTAACTTTAGTAACTTTCCGGTCACCTGAGTGGCTATGGAAAGTCCGGGTGGGAGAAAACTCTCCCAGTTTATGGCCTACCATATCCTCAGTTATAAAAACCGGGATAAACTTTTTGCCGTTATGAACCGCAAATGTCATCCCTATAAGTTCCGGAAGAATAGTAGATCGTCGTGACCAGGTTTTGATCACCTTGTTCTTATTGGACATTAGGTTTTCTTCCACCTTTTTCCAAAGCTTTAAATCAATGAACGGGCCTTTTTTAATGGACCGACTCATTTTTGGCTCCTCTTATACAATCTATTTTCTCCGTTTGATGATGTACTTCGTTGTTGCCTTATTGTTCCGGGTTTTATATCCTTTAGTGGGAACTCCCCACGGAGTGCAAGGATGTCGACCACCGGAAGACTTACCTTCTCCACCCCCCATGGGGTGATCGATGGGATTCATAGCCACACCTCTTACCTTGGACTTTCTGCCAAGCCAGCGGGTGCGACCGGCTTTCCCTATGGAAACATTACTATGATCAACATTACCGAGCTGGCCAATGGTAGCAAAACAATTGATATGAACCACGCGCACCTCATTCGAGGGGAGTTTAATTTGCGCGTAATCACCCTCTTTGGCCATAAATTGAGCATAGGTGCCTGCACTGCGAGCCAGCTGGCCTCCCTTTCCGATTTTAAGCTCTATATTATGGATAATACTACCCACCGGAATATTCTTCAGAGGAAGCGCATTGCCAATCTGAATCGGCGCGTTTCCCCCGGACATAACCGTATCTCCCACTTTAAGACCTAACGGAGCTAAGACATATCGTTTTTCCCCATCTCCATAATGGAGAAGCGCGATTCTCGCAGAACGATTCGGATCATATTCTATGCTTGCCACTTTGGCAGGAATATCATGTTTATTCCGTTTAAAATCGATATCCCGATATTTCCGTTTATGTCCTCCTCCGATGTATCGGCTCGTGATACGGCCATAACAATTTCGCCCCCCCGTCTTAGTCAAGCCTTTCACCAAGCTTTTTTCCGGTTTTTTCCGGGTAATCTCTTCGAAAGTCAAAACTGTTTTAAAACGAATTCCTGGCGATGTTGGATTATATTTTTTTATGCCCATATTAGCTTCCTACCAGATTAAGCCCCTTCTAAAAATGGCACCTTCTCACCGGGTTTGAGAGTAACCACTGCTTTTTTCCAATCTGATCTTTTCCCCAGTACATTTTTATGCCTTTTAACTTTACCGCGAACAAGCATAGTGTGGACATCAGTAACTTTTACCTTAAAAATTTTTTCCACTGCTTGTTTTATTTCGATCTTGTTCGCCCGCCGATCAACCTCAAACGTTACCTTATTCCCTGTTTCTTTCTGAGTTGTGCTCTTTTCGGTCAAAATCGGACTTTTTAGGACATCATAAATATTCTTCATGCTAAAAGCCTTTTTTCAATGCTTTCCAATGACGGCTTAGTTAAAACAACATGATCGTGAACCATAAGATCAAAAACATTGAGCCCCTCCGGCTTGAGAACCTTGAAATTGGTGACATTCCGGGCTGAGAGACTCAAGTTTTTATTTTCCTCATCAATAATAAGGGCATTAGTTATTTTAAAAGTTTTCATTAAGGCTACAAACTTCTTGCTCTTAACCTCATCTAATGTAATGGCATCAACCAACACCAATTTATTTTCTTGAAGCTTTTGGCTTAAGGCTGCTTTCAAAGCGTTCTTCCTGACCTTCTTGGGAACTAAGTAAGAGTAATCCCGCGGCATTGGGCCAAAAATCGTTCCCCCACCTTTCCATAACGGTGAACGAATGGAACCAACCCGAGCACGTCCTGTCCCTTTTTGTTTCCAGGGTTTCTTACCCCCTCCCCTTACTAACGAACGGTTTTTGGTAGAAGCGGTCCCTGACCTCCGGTTGGCCAGTTGCATTTTTACCACTTCATGGATAAGGAAAGGGTTTACCTCAACTCCAAAAATATCATCGTTTAATGAAGTTTCCCCAACCTTATTATTTGTTATATCCACGATATCAACCACTGGCATTGTCATTCCAACCATTCACTTATTTCGATTTTTTAACCAGAATTATTCCCCGCTTTCCTCCTGGTACATTCCCTTTAACTAAAAGCAGGTTCTGTTCTGTTTTAATATCCACAATTTCTAAATTGCGCACGGTAATTTGAGCATTTCCATAATGTCCCGGAAGTTTCCTGCCCTTAAAAACCCGGGAGGGATCAGCACTTTGTCCAATGGACCCCGGAGCCCGATGAAACATGGAACCATGTGATCCCGGCCCCCCCCCAAATCCCCACCGTTTTACTACGCCGGCAAAACCTCGGCCTTTGGAGTTTCCTGTTATGGAAACCTTTTCTCCTACCGAAAACACCTCTACCGTAAGTTTTTGTCCAACGTCATACGCCTCCACGTCATCAACCCGAAACTCTTTCAAAACCCGACAAGGAGGAAGAGAAGCTTTCTTAAACTGTCCCAATAAAGGTAACAATACCCGTGATTCTTTCTGGTTACCAAACCCCACCTGAATGGCTTTGTAACCATTTTTTTCATCGGTCTTTTTAGTTACCACGGTACAAGGGCCAGCTTCAATAACCGTCACCGGAAAAACCTCTCCGTCTTCCGAAAAAACTTGCGTCATTCCAATCTTTCGGCCAATCAATCCCAGCATCATATTTTTTTTAGTAAATCAATAAAGTTTAAAGTTTTAACTCTACATCCACCCCAGCAGAAAGATTGAGTTTCATCAAGGCATCAATCGTCTCCTGAGTTGGTTCCAATATCTCAAGCAGTCTCTTATGAGTTCGAATTTCAAACTGCTCTCGGGATTTTTTATCCACATGAGGCGAGCGTAAAACACAGTACTTATTAATCTCAGTAGGCAAAGGGATAGGACCAACAACCCGTGCTCCAGTTCGAAGAGCAGTATCTAAAATCTCTTCGACTGATTGGTCCAGAAGCTTATGGTCATATGCCTTTAAACGAATCCTTATTTTTTGGTCGGTCATCCTTGCCTCACCTAATCACCTTTGTCTTGATACATCCGTTTGTCTTCCGTTTTACGATCTCCGGTATCCGATCCACTCACGCAACCGGTTATTCTATAACTTCACTAATTACTCCAGCCCCTACTGTCCGCCCTCCTTCACGAATCGCAAACCGCAACTCCTTCTCCATCGCGATCGGCGTGATTAATTCTATTTCCATACTT
>DATEXU010000176.1:0-5206 GCA_035256645.1 Thermodesulfobacteriota bacterium
AACTGCGCACGATCAACCAGCAGTTCCTCTGCTTTTACTGCATACTTGGCTTTTAGATAGTTACGGAACCCGTCTGCAGCCGGTTCGAGTACGGCGAATGACTCCACGTCGGTTTGCTCCTGCGACGCATCCGCACGTCCCGGCGTGAAGGGAACCGTCACCTCGTGACCAGCATTTTTCGCAGCCTGCTCGACGCCCGCGCAACCGGCCAGAACGATCAGGTCAGCCAGTGATACCTTCTTACCGCCGGACTGCGCACTGTTGAACGCGCTCTGGATGCTCTCCAGGGTCTTGAGCACCTTTGCCAGCTGGGCAGGCTGGTTGACTTCCCAATCCTTCTGCGGCGCAAGACGAATGCGGGCACCGTTGGCACCGCCGCGCTTGTCGGAGCCACGGAAGGTGGACGCCGATGCCCAGGCGGTCGAAACCAGCTCCGACACCGACAGGCCGGAAGCCAGGATCTTGCCCTTGAGGGAGGCGATGTCCTGTGCATCAATCAGTTTGTGATTGACGGCAGGGATGGGGTCTTGCCAGATGAGCTCTTCTGCCGGAACCTCCGGGCCGAGATAGCGTGCGCGCGGGCCCATGTCGCGGTGCGTCAACTTGAACCACGCCCGGGCGAAGGCGTCCGCGAGTTGGTCCGGATCCTCATAGAAGCGCCTCGAGATCTTTTCGTAGATGGGGTCGAACCGCAGAGAGAGGTCCGTGGTCAGCATGGATGGCGCGTGACGCTTTGCCGGGTCGTGCGCATCCGGCACAGTACCGGCGCCCGCGCCACCCTTCGGCTCCCACTGGTGCGCCCCGGCCGGGCTCTTCGTCAGTTCCCATTCGGAGCCGAACAGGATTCGGAAGAAGTTGTTGCTCCACTTGGTGGGCGTATTGGTCCAGATGACTTCCAGGCCGCTGGTAATCGTGTCGCCGCCTTTGCCCGTGCCAAAGCTGCTCTTCCAGCCCAGGCCCTGCTCCTCGATGCCGGCCGCTTCGGGATCGGGCCCTACATGTGACGCAGGGCCGGCGCCGTGGGTCTTGCCGAACGCGTGGCCCCCCGCGATGAGGGCCACCGTCTCCTCGTCGTTCATCGCCATGCGAGCGAAGACCTCGCGGATATCCCGCGCCGCAGCGATTGGGTCCGGGTTGCCGTTAGGGCCTTCCGGGTTCACGTAGATCAGGCCCATCTGCACCGCAGCGAGCGGATTCTCGAGGTCCCGTTCTCCGGAATAGCGTTTGTCGCCACCCAGCCAGGTCTTCTCGGCGCCCCAATAGACGTCATGATCCGGCTCCCAGACGTCCTCGCGACCGCCGGCGAAGCCGAAGGTCTTGAAACCCATCGATTCCAAGGCGACATTGCCCGCGAGGATCATCAGGTCGGCCCATGAAATCTTCCGGCCGTATTTCTGCTTGATCGGCCAGAGCAGTCGACGCGCCTTGTCCAAGCTGACGTTGTCGGGCCAGCTGTTGAGCGGCGCGAAGCGCTGCTGGCCCCTGCCGCCGCCGCCGCGGCCGTCGCCCATGCGGTACGTGCCGGCGCTGTGCCACGCCATGCGAATGAACAAGGGTCCGTAGTGACCGAAGTCCGCCGGCCACCAGTCCTGCGACTTCGTCATCAGTTCACAGAGGTCCTTCTTCACGGCCTCCAAGTCGAGACTCTTGAACTCTTTAGCGTAGTTGAAACCCTCGCCCATCGGATTGGACTTGGAGGAATGCTGGTGCAGGATATCGAGCCTCAACTGGTTCGGCCACCAGTCTCGGTTCGTCGTGCCGCCGGGAGTGAGTTTTTTATCTTTCATGACCTACTCCTTTCTTGGTTGAGTTCTCTAAAATTAATAATCTGGAATGATTCCAGTTTAAAAGCCAAAAAAAATTAGCGTTTTATCCCTTCAGCTTGGAACCCCGGGTTTTGAAAAAAACCGATCTGATTAATGCTCATTTTTTTCTACACTCCTGGCAGTATCCATAGTATTCGAGCCTCGTGTCCGTAACCCAAAACCGGGACTTTTTCAGGATTTCTTTGGGGTCAATAGATACTGCAAAGTTGTAATCCAAAATCCGGTTGCAACTTTTACAAATCAAATTGACATGAGGGTTAATATTACCCTCGTAACGATTTTCCCCTTTGTCAAACTCAAGCATTTTAATTAAATTAAGCCGACAAAGTTCATTGAGGGTGGCATAGACGGTGGATAAACTCAGACTTTTAACTCTCTTTCTTGCCTCCAAATAAATAAGCTTCGCTCCCGGATGAAAAAGGGTTTCGTCAGCCAAAACTTCGATGATGGCTATCCTTTGGGGGGTTATTTTTAACCCCCGCTCCTTCATTTTTTTGATAAGTGATGGTTTCATTGTCTTTTACAATTCGGAATGATTCCAGATTATAATTTATTTTACTTTATCTTTTTTAGCTGTCAAGTTATTTCTCACCTGAAGAGATTTAGATTAAAAAATTTTATAATTTTAAGGCATTCAGGTAAACCCCGTTAGAAGACTTTCACACGGGGCATTCACCCCGTGTGAAAAAGTGTAAGGATCTTTAATCTAACTCCATACTTTTTCACCCTGTTAGATATTGGATATCTAACAGGGCCTTTCTAACGGGGTAAAAATTTTCTTCGCGCCCCATAATTTCTTTACTTAGCTTTCTGATCATTCTATGCTATTATTTTTTTATATAAACTGAAGAAAGGAATTTTCGGTGAACAAAGAAATTTTGGATGAAGGAAAAATTTATTCTGGCTTTCAGGTTATCTCTCAAAAGGACCTTCCTGAATATAGATATATAGGCATCAGATTAATCCATCTGGAAACCGGCGCGGAGGTATACCACCTCTCTAATGCAGACCAAGAGAACTTGTTCGCCTTCACGTTCCGGACGCCTCCTTATGACAACACCGGGCTTCCTCATATTTTAGAGCATTCGGTTTTAGCCGGATCCCGCCGTTTTCCCGTAAAAGATCCTTTCGTCTCTCTTCTTAAAGGAAGTATGCAAACCTATCTTAATGCCATGACCTTCCCGGACAAGACCGTCTATCCTGCCAGCAGCATGAATGAGAAAGACCTTTTTAACCTGATGCTCGTTTATGGAGATGCGGTTTTTTTCCCCCTTCTGAAGGAAGAATTATTTAAACAGGAAGGACACCACGTAGAGTTTAAAAACATTGACGATCTATCCAGCGGTTTAAAAATTGTCGGTGTGGTCTATAATGAAATGCAGGGTAAGTATTCAAGCCCGGACGCTTTGGTGGCCGACTGGTCCTATCAATCCCTTTTCCCGAAAACACCCTACGGGTTTGACTCGGGTGGTGACCCAATACATATCCCTGAACTGACCTACAACGCTTTTGTTAATTTTCATAAAAAATATTATCATCCCTCCAACTGCAAAATTTTCCTCTATGGCAATATCCCGACCACAAAGTATTTAGCTTTCTTGCAGGAAAATTTTTTATCTCAATTTTCCCGGCTCACGATACCCTCTGCAATCCCGCTTGAGCCGCGATGGCCTTCTCCCAAAAGGCTGGAAATAACCTTTCCCATAAAAGAGGGGGATTTATTAAACAAAAAATCGAGCATTACGGTGAACTGGCTTACGGTCCCGGTTACTGATCCTTTTCTGGTCCTATCTTTCGAGGTCTTATCTGAAGTTTTAGTGGGCAATGCTGGTTCTCCTTTACGAAAGGCTTTGATTGAATCCAAGCTCGGAGAAGACCTGTCTCCGTCAACCGGTTTAGAAACTGAACTGAAGGAACTGGTGTTTACTGCCGGTATACGCGGCACTGATCCTGAATGTGTGGAAAAAACCGAAGGGGTTATTATCAAAATCTTAGAGAACGTGCGGGATAACGATCTTGATGAACAAATGCTGAAAGCGGCAATCCAGAGAGTCGAATTTCGGAACCGTGAAATAAAAGGCGGGTTAGAACCCTATGCTCTTAGGGTAATGAGAAAAACCTTGCGGGGATGGCTCCATGATGTGGAGCCTGAGACCACTTTAGAATTTGATCATTGGATGAAGAAGTTAAAACAAACGATCGCGGAAGACAAGAGATTCTTCTCTCGCCTGATTGAGGAGCAGTTTCTTCTTAACCCCCACCGGAGCACTCTCATTGTCCGGCCTGACCCGAAACATTTACAAAGGGAGGAGTCACGATTAAGCCAATGGCTTAAAAATATTGACGATAACCTCACGGTAAAAGAAAAGGAAGAGGTTGTGCTGGCGGCAAAAAACCTGAAACAGTTTCAAGAAGAACCTGATCCCCCTGAACTGGTCAACAAAATCCCCTTTCTTAAACTTCACGACCTGCCTCGAGAGGTACAGATAGTGCAGAGTGAACAGCTCTCGCTTTCCCATGGGGTTTCTTCCTATTTTCATGATATCTTTACCAACGGGGTTATCTATCTTGACTTTGCCTTTGACACCCAAGGAATTACCGAAGAATATTTAACCTCCCTTCCCTTATTGGGTAAAGCAGTTTGTGGTTCTGGTCTTCCCGGCATCACCTATGATAAAGTAGCCCAGCTTCTTTCTCTGCATACGGGTGGTTTCACGTATCACCTTGCGGCCAGTGGAGACGTTCACAATCCTTTGAATAAAAAAGCGCATATCTTTTTCCGAATCAAAACCCTCAAAGAAAATGTAAAGGAGACCCTTGATCTTTTCAAACACCTTTTAATCGAAGCTGACTTTGACGACCAGGAACGCATGAAAGACTTGATCCTCGAACTCAAAAACGAATTTAAAGCCGCACTTATACCCCATGGCCACCAGTTTGTTGCTACCCGGGCAGGAAGTCGGCTTTCACCGGCCATAAAAGTCCAAGAACAATTCGAAGGAATATCCCAACTCTTCTTCCTGTCTGAGATCGCCTCAGATTTAGAAAAAAAGTCGGATGATATTATTGTCACCTTAAAGAAGATAAGGGAAGTTCTTCTTGCAGGGACTAATGTAATAATAAATGTCACTGCTGAGGAATCTTCTTTTAAGGAGGTACGAGGTGAGCTTTACTCTTTAGTCAATTCGTTACCGAATAAAGTTATCTCTGATAGGTTGAACCAATCGCCAAAAGATGAAAAAGACAAAACCAAGGTTGAGTCTTTCATCATCACGTCTCCGGTTGGGTATGTTGCCAAAGCGATTTGCGGAGCCCGCTTGGGCAGTCCTGAACATGGATATGAAGCAGTGCTTTCCCATTTTCTGCGAACGGGTTTTCTC
>DATEXU010000177.1:0-20420 GCA_035256645.1 Thermodesulfobacteriota bacterium
CGAGCACATATAAGGGGGACCTTTGGTGGAGCTGTTTTCGCGGGTGCCCAATTAGTTGCTATAGATGGAGAGATGTTATCCTCTGAAAATGCAGCTTATATTCTTCCTGGGAAGCACCAGGTTAAAATTAAATATAATCGCCCGAGTGACGGCTTCGTTGGACCGGTAGAACTTCACTTTGAGGCGGAAGCTGGCCACGAATACATAGCTAAATGGCATTATTCCTGGTCAAAATCATACTATTACTTTTCCATCGAGGATGCACAGACTTCTAAAGTTGTTGCTATTGGTGGGGAGACCCCACCCTAATTGTTCGAAATAATTCATCAGGATTTTTGAACTCCTAACCTACCCCATTCCATTGCGGCTTTCATTTTCAATCCCTTCGGGTTGTATTCCCCGCCGCTTGCGGCGAGTTCGTCATTCCGGCGGAAAGTGCGGAATGACAGAATTTAAAATTTTTGCTACCCCGCTGCTTACGGCGGGGTAGTTCATTAAAAATAAAAAGGCCTTCCCATAGAATCTTTTTTTGATTGTTTAAATCAAACAGGTTTTGTATTATTGATAAAGCCAAGCGCTGGTGAAGTTCTGTCTTACCACCATTGCGTTGCTCCTCATATGCCAACTAAAAGGGAATACAATGGAAAAAAGCCAGTATGCGTAATGCTCGTGAACGTAAGAAAACCAAAGAGACGCTGAAAGCCTCAGAAGAAAAATACAGAACGCTGGTAGAGAGTTCCACAGACGCTATCTTCAGATTGGATCAGGAGAGAAAAATCATTTCCTGCAATCAAGCATTTTATCACCTTTTCGGTTTCGACAAAAATGAAATGGAGGGAAAATCCGTACGAATCATCTATCCGTCTGATGAGAGTTTTAAGACCATTGGTGACCTGGCATACCCGGTGATTGATCAAAAAGGATTTTTTAGAATTGAGTGGAATTGTATGCGTAAGGATGGCACCGTCTTCCCGGTTGAAATGGTTATATCAGCTATTAAATCCCACGATGGGGTTACAACAGGTTATGTTGATATTGTAAGGGACATCACCGAACGCAAAAAAATGGAACAAGAGCTTAAGCTCGCAAATCGGGAATTGGAGTCCTTCAGCTATACGGTTTCTCACGATCTGCGTGCGCCGCTGCTTAATATTGCCGGTTTTGCAAAGTTGTTGCAGAAATCTGCCTCCGGTACTCTGAATGAAAAAAGTCAACGGTATCTCACCCTTATCCAGGAGTCGGCAAAACGGATGGAAGATTTGATCAATGATCTTTTAGGATTCTCCCGTATCGGTCATGTTGAAATGCAAAAGGTACCAACCAGCCTTGAGCAGCTTACCAAAGAAGTCTTAGACACCTTTCAACCTGAAACAAAAGGACGCGATATTTCCTGGAAGATTAGTCCCCTCCCGGAAGTTTATGCTGACCCTTCGATGCTTCGGATGGTTCTTACCAATATAATTTCCAATGCCCTTAAATATACCCACCCACGCCAGCAGACCGTAATAGAAATCGGCTGCGGCCTTGCAGGAGGCAAAGAAACAGTCATTTTCGTCCGGGATAATGGTGTTGGGTTTAACATGGAATCCGTTGACAAACTGTTTGGCGTTTTTCAGCGCCTTCATTCCGCCAAGGAGTTTGAGGGTACTGGTATCGGGCTTGCCACGGTTCAGCGGATCATACAGCGCCATGGAGGTCGCGTATGGGCTGAGGGCGCAGTGGATGAGGGCGCAACCTTTTATTTTTCCCTGCCCAAAAAGTAAATAAAAAGCTATTGGCCTGTTGCCCTCAGATATTCCTTGGCATACAGAGTATCAGGTAAATAACGAGATACAACAATACGTGAAAGCGACAAAGCCGGGAAGCAACGTATCCTATAACTCAATCTTTAAAAATCGTTCAGGGAGAACTTATATCTTATTCTTAATCCAGCGATAAAAGTGTGGCTTCGATGGGAAAAATTTTGCTGGTTAATATTACTATCATTTACCACTTGAAATAGATGATACCGATACAAGCGAAGATCCATAACAATAAATTCACTTGCATCTTATGGTCACAAAGTAAAATTCGCGTTGGGTCACCCCCTACTCTTTTTTTGTCAATCAAATAAAGGTACCGAAAAAGTCCATAGTAAACAAAGGGGATGGTATACAGCAAGTGATCGGTTCCAAACTTTACCGTTGTCTTGGGATCGATAGCATAGAACGCATACGCTATAACTATCGAAGCAGAGATGATAGAAACCATGCGGTCAATAAAATATTTGCTGTAGTTATTTTTCACCAGAGAACCTTTTTTCCCCAGCCTCACGTCATAATGCCTTTTGTTAAACGCTAAAAATAATGCTAAGAGTATGGTGCAAAGGATAAGCCAGTTCGAAAGAATAACCTCACCAGCGACTGACCCGGCCAAAATGCGTAAATAAAAAAACCCTCCAATGCAAAATGCATCAAGGATGACTTCCTTTTTTAAAAAGTTCATGTATAAACCATTTAAAACAACATACGCGATCAAAACCCCAGTCACACGGACATCCAAAATAAATGAACCTACCAATGTGCTCACTCCAAGGATACTTGCGATTATTTTTGCCTGTAGCGCCGTAATTTTTCCCGACGCAAGCTGTCGAAGCCGCTTATCCGGGTGTTCTCTATCATTTTCTAAGTCAATAATATCATTAATTAAATATATCGCGCCGGCAATGAAAGAAAAAAGGATGAATACCCAAGTTGTTTTTAAAAAAGCCGAAACCTCAAAAAGTCTGTGCCCAAACAACAGGGGAACAAAAATAAAAAGGTTTTTTATCCACTGATACGGACGCATTGCAAAGAACACATCTTTTACCATCTCACTCCTTACACTTTACCCTTTACACCTTACAATTTACGCTATTAAA
Source organism: Thermodesulfobacteriota bacterium (assembly GCA_035256645.1). GTDB lineage: Bacteria > Desulfobacterota > WTBG01 > JAGOGO01 > JAGOGO01. Next base: position 2,900 of record DATEXU010000177.1, read on the forward strand.
TCTTGGGCCAGAATCTAAAGAGGTTTTCCATCCATTCCTCAAAAGCAAGATACTTGCCGGACTGGTGATCATAACGAGGCGTGAGGAGCCTTTCGTTTCCTTCCTGCCTTTGCTCATCAGCCTTTTTTCCCAGAAAAACTTTGAGTTCCTCTTTTGAAATCCCAAAATCGTGGGCAAGCTTTTTTGCCCCCACCGCGTTCCGGTTAACCGCAGCCATCTGCCAGAGCGCCTTAAGCTTGATCTCTGTGACCTCCTCTGGTTTCAAATCCAGCTCCAAAGCAATTAAGACTGCTCGCTCAAAATTTCCTTGCTCAATTTCTAATCTTAGTTTTTCTTGAGTTGCCTTTTCTTCCATAAGCAAAAAAAACTGCTCCAAAAAAGGTTGATTTTTGTCTTGAGAATAAGAATAAAAATCGTTTTTTTTATTCTCTTTTACCCCGTTAGAAATGCCCTGCCTGCCCGGTTAGATGTCCAATATCTAACGGGGTGAAGAAGCACCGGGTAAACTTAAAAATTCTTACACTTTTTAACACGGGGTAAATCCCATTAGAAAATTTTCTAATGGGATGAATGTCCCGTGTGAAATCCTTCTAACGGGGTTTACCTTCTCCCTTTGATTTTTTTGAGACCATCCGATAATTTCTTGACAATCCTATTAAAAATATTTTATTTTTGCAATATTAATTTTCTTCAAAATGTAAGCTTAAGGAAGAAATGATGAGCGACTTTTATCAAGAAAACCCTCGCCCCTGGGGATATTTTGTGATCCTCTCTGACCAGCCAGACCATAAGGTAAAGCGGATTGTGGTTTATCCCGGCCACCGTCTCAGTCACCAGCGCCATAAACAAAGAACAGAGCACTGGTTTATCGTTGACGGTGAAGCGATCGTGACCCGTGATGATGAAAATGTTGAACTGAGTGGCGGCCAGGCAATTGATATTCCTCAAGGAGCATGGCATCGGATTAAAAACCCCGGAAAGCGCGACCTTGTCTTGATTGAAATCCAAACCGGAAAATACTTTGGGGAGGAGGACATCGAGCGAAAAGAAGATGACTATGGCCGCACCCCATAAAAAAAGGAGGCCGAAGAAAGGGGGAGAAATTTAATCCACCAAGTGCCCCTGCTTTTGATAGTGCTGAAACAACTGTCCCCAAGTCGTGTTCGTACGCCAGTGGTCGGCGATAGGTTTATACTTCAGGGGCCAATAGAGGTAATCCTGCTCAACCTCACCGATCAGGATAGGAATGGCCACCAGAGGTGTCCGCATAATCAGTTTTTGAAAAATTCTCGTCGGCCCATACCAGGCCAGCCAGGCTAAAAAGCTGTGAGAATTATAGCCGATCTGGAAGCCCCAATTTTCTCCTGACACATCCTCACCCACTACTTCAATCTCACGCATATCGCCAACGCCCAATCCCTGTTCGTGAGCCAGGCGGATATATTTGATTTTAAGCGGGTCAAACCCCATCAGATGGGCCGCGACCGCATCAATCGCCACCTGATCCGCTGAAGCCAGAATGACATTCTTGACCACGGGTTGCATCAAGCGCGGGCCGGAACCATTGCCGGCGGTGGTCCCGTCCATGATGGCGAAAATTCCCGGATGAATCTCTTTCTGGATCGCCAAGAGGTCAACCAGAGTCTCGTGAATCCAGGTGTGTGTATAGTGCCGGTATTTGCTGAGCAATCCTCCAAAAGCATTTTTTATCGCGCCCGTGGTTGTGGTGTACATGTGCGTCTTGACAGTCGGCAGGTGAACGATATTCTTGCCTAAAAAATAATCCGGAAGATAAATGCCCTTCGGGTAAATGTGATCGAGAGCCAGCATTGAAGCCTTTGGCCGGTAGGGAATCCAGGTCATATCTTCTTTGCGGAAGTTATAGAGCACAGGGATGTCATAGTGCCGGAAAATCGGGATATAGCCGTTCAAGTCTTCGCCTTTGAAAGCGTTGGTGACCACCGTGTGATTTTGCACGCACGCCAAATCATTAAAACCTGCCTGACGCAACGCTTTGATCGTGCCTTCCAGCTGCCAGGGGGTGGTGTTGGCAGCAGGCATGGGAAAGTGCCAGGAAATATTATCTTTCAGAATAGTCGTGGTGTTGGGTTGGAGGGCGTGTGCTCCCCCCGCCAGCTCGAATACCCGTTGATAATCTTGAAGAATCGTTTCCGGCTGCGTATATAACACCGCAACGCGAGCTTTGGTTGTCATCATAATATCCTTACATTACTTTCGTGGCATAGCCAAAGCGCGGCAACAGCGTTCCAAAATCTCGCCGGCGCCATCCGCTACAACAAAGGTTTAAGCATTGATTGCTGATCCGCCACGATCCATTTCGCTTATCGGAACTTTTCCCCTTGACAAAGAGATGGTAGGCGCTCTCTATTGATAAACACAATAGCCAATAATAAGCCATTGTCCATCTTCGTTTTTAAAGTCAAACGTGGTTTTCCATTTATAGGGAGACTCGACAACCACTATTATTTTTACCCTAATCTTCTTCATGGTTTGTTCCTTCTCAGACATAACTATGGATTATACATTTCCCTATAGAATCCATTCGGCTACCTGCTGTCAGGATTGAGCGCAAACAAAAAAAGCCTCGTGCCTTTTTATTTGGCAAACTGGCTTTTTCTAATACTAACCATTCATGAAAAGGTTCTTCCCAAAGACATTTTTTTCTTTCGTCAAATAAATTCATCCCCTTTCGGGGTTAAAATAATCAGGTTAATTGTTGAGCTTAAAATCTTTCAGCTCTTCCGGAAAGCGGGAGAATAATTCCTGTTGAAGAAAATCTTCTACTTGTTTGGTGATGGAAAACTTGAGAATTTCATTTACCAGCTGCTGACATTCCCGATAATAGGTAGAACGGATCATTTTCTTTACCCTTAATAAAGAAAGCGCATTCATACTCAATTCATCAATCCCAAACCCTAAAAGAATCGGCGTATAAAAAGGCTCCCCTGCCATTTCACCGCACATGCTGACCCGTATCCCTTCAGCGTGCGCGGCATCCACAGTCCTTTTTATAAATCTTAAGACCGCGGGATGCAAAGGTTTGTAAAGATGGGAAACATGTTCATTCACCCGGTCAATAGCGAGAAGGTACTGAATAAGGTCATTGGTACCAATGCTGAAAAAATCAACCTCCTTCGCCAAGAGATCAGCAATCACCACTGCCGAGGGAATCTCGATCATAATCCCCACCTCTATGGCTGGGTCAAAGGGTTGTTCTTTTGCCTTTAATTCCTTTTTAACGTCCGCAATAATATCTTTGATCTGATAAATCTCCTGCATTCCGGAAACCATGGGAAAAAGAATGCGAACCTTTCCCAAAGCGCTGGCGCGCAAAATCGCCCGGATTTGGGTTTTAAAAAGATCAACTTCCCGAAGTCCCAGTCGAATCGCCCTCAGCCCTAAAGCAGGATTCATCTCCTGGGCCACATTTATTCGCGAAATAAACTTATCGCCTCCGAGATCAAACGTACGGATGGTAGTGGGATTGGGGGAGATTTTTTCGATCACCTTTCGGTAGGTCTGAAAATGTTCCTCCTCCGAAGGAAGCTCCGGACGATTAAGGTAGAGAAATTCGGTCCGGTACAGCCCGATCCCCTCAGCACCGTGGTGGAGAACTGAGGGCAGCTCCTCAGTGATTTCAATATTGGCTAAAAGTCTGATGCGATACCCATCCCTGGTTTCGGCCGGCAACGGTTTGAATTTAAGAAGCTCTTTTTCCGAATAATCATATTTTTCCTTTTTCGCCAGATAGTCATTAAAAACGTTTTCTGAAGGATGAATGATAACTGCCCCGGAAATCCCATCCACAATAATTGTATCGCCACTTTGAATCTGTCGGGTAACTGTTTCTAAACCAACCACTGCTGGAATCTGTAAGGCTCGAGCCATAATAGCAGTGTGAGACGTTTTTCCTCCAACATCAGTAACAAACCCAAGGACCTTCTCCAGATCCAAGTGGGCGGAATCTGCGGGAGACAAATCATGCGCCACAATAATTACCTTTTCCGATACTTTGTGGCGATCGATTTTTTCTGCTCCCATCAGGTTCTGAAGGATACGCTGACCCACGTAATCAAGGTCGGTTTTCCGTTCTCTTAAATAATCATCTTCGATCTCGGAGAAAGTCTTCTGTAACCTATTCAGGACACTTGTAAAAGCCCAGGCCGCATTAATTTTTTCCTTGCGAATGTGATTGGTAGTCTCTTTAATTAATAGTTTATCTTCTAAGATCATCAAATAAGCATCAATAATAAAATAACCTTTTTTAAAACCTTTTTTCCGTATTTCCTTTTTCGTCTCTAAAAATTGACTTTGGGTGGTGTCAATCGCCTTTAAAAATATTTTGATCTCTTTTTCAATTTCATCCTTCTCTTGCAAGGAATACGTGGGAATTTCAACTTTTCCCTGCTCAACCAGAAAAGCTTTACCCAGAATTATCCCGGAGGAAACTCCTATCCCCTGAAGTCGGATGGTTTGTGTCGGCTGAGATTCCATTGTCACGACCTTTGAAAATTAAAAATACGCCGCCTCATGGCTTACAGGATAAACCATAGTTCATTCTTTTTTTAAAGGCAACACTTTTTCTGTATAGCGGCTACTCGAAATTAAAACAGTAAACTCTCCTTTTATTTTTCGTCCGCTCAGTGCTTTTAAAACGTCAGAAAGAGTGCCTCTTATGATCTCTTCATACAGTTTCGTAAGCTCTCGGGCAACCACCACCCACCGCTCGCCGTAAATGTCTAAGAAGTCTTTCAGGGTTGCTACAATTCGATAGGGCGACTCATAGAAAATAAGAGTCCGATCTTCGTTTTGAAGGCTTTGAATGAATTTTCGGCGGGAATTTGACTTCTTGGGTAAAAACCCTTCAAAACAAAATCGATCCGAAGGAAGTCCTGAGGCACTCAAGGCAGTAATGACAGCGGAAACCCCCGGAATCGGTATCACGGGTATAGTATGGTGAATCGCCAGATTAATTACATAATATCCAGGGTCCGAAACCCCCGGAGTTCCGGCATCAGAAACTAAAGCAACTGACTTACCGGAAAGGAGGTACTGTAATATTTTTTCTCCTTGACGCTCTTTATTGTAGTCATGATAAGAGGTAAGATCGGCTTTGATGTCATAAGCGTTCAAAAGGATCCTGGTCCTTCGCGTATCTTCCGCCGCGATCAGGTTCACCTGTTTAAGCACATTAATCGCCCGGAAAGTGATATCTTCCAAGTGGCCGATCGGAGTAGCAACAATATATAAGGTACCGGGAGAGTTTTCCATAACAATTTTTTTTATTTTTTTACCCGTGCCGTCTGATCTATTAACTTATATCGTCTTCCCCTTCCGGTTGGGATAAAACCTGAAGAGCAATGTCAATAGCGTGCACGAATGCCTTTTTATACTTTTGGGTCGTATATCCAGGGTTCCATTGGCGGGCAAAAAGTTCATCCGAGACAACCAGCAAAGCCCCCACCTCTACTCCATAAAAAGCACCCACTTTCAAAAAAGCCGAGAGTTCCATTTCAACCGCAATTGCTTTTTTCTGTTGAGCCTTTTTTATTTTTTGTGGTGTTTCCCGAAAAAGAGCATCAGTAGTCCAAACCTTTCCGCACGCCCACGTTTGTGCCTTTACCTCACACAAGGATTGTATCATCTTGAGAATCCTCGGGCTCGCTTTTATCTTTTTTCCAGGCAAAGGGTAATGGGACGACGTCCCCTCGTCCGGGATAGCGTTTTGGGGAATGACTAAATGCCCGATCCGGAGTGTTTCATCTAAAGACCCGCATGATCCTACCCCGATGATGTGACGAGCGCCAAAGGCAATTAAGACTTCAAGCACCATGGCAGCCACAGGAGCACTCATCCCCGCTCCGGCAAGAGTAATGGGTTTATTGTTGACCATGATAGTCTGCAAGGAACAGAACTTAAGATTTTTCCGAGACCCCGGGACGAGGTGAGTTTTGGCAATAAACGAATTCCAATCAAAAGAACCAAAAACGACCAAAGCCTGAGAACAGACCTCAACTTTTTTTAAAAGATCATGTGGCCGTACAAACGGTGTTTTGCGAAATTCATTTTTTTGAAGAACCATGTTTATTTTATTTCCAGCAACTCGTTGGTCTTCAGTCTAAAAATTAGATTTTATCGTTTTTTGTTATTTTCTGTCAACAACTCATTAATATCTAACAAGATATTTTTTACTAATGTTTTTTTATAAAAATAAGCCAATATTTTTTTACCAAATAATTCTTTTTCGAATTAACCCTTGGGGTCATCTCCGAGCTTCCAACCAACCGGATTTATTTTATTTTAGCTTATAAAAAACTTTTACAGGGATCATTTCCCAAGCCGGGATTTGACGGTGATCAAAAAAAGAGATAAATAACCTATCGAAAAGTAACTATTTTTTTTAGAAAAGCATTTTTTCTCTTGACAATTTATAAAAAATCTAAAAATATTGCATCTTTTTTATTTGTTTTTTTTAAACGATTTGTTTTGTTATCAAGAACTTTTTCGGCTGAAAAGACAAGGTTTTGCTACCTGTTCCAGCTGAATACTAAAAAAGTAAATTTTTAATGAAAGGGGTTGGTTGTCATGATTTGTCAAACGTTAAAAAATGGTGTAGAATGTTTATTCATGAAGCAGAGTGGCTGCGGTTATAATGGAGGCACGTGTTATAGCATTGTTGAAAGCTGTGAAGGGTGTAACCGAATTCAAGAGTTTGAAACGGGAAAATTTTGCTCTTCGTATGCGGAGCCAGGCATGAAATGGAAAAATGGCCCATGCAATTTTGCCACTCACCTTGTCAAGGAATCTACCGCGCCCAAAAAAGTCGTTAATGCCCTTAAAGCTTCCAAACGGAAGGCTACAGGGAAAATGTAATTGCGCATTTTTACCAATTTTTCGGGTGGGCGGTTTAACATATCCCCATTTCCCCTCTTCCCGGCCGCCCCACCCGAAACCATTTTTTTCCACCTCGCATTAAAGTTCTTTGGTAATTTCCTGAATTATCTCCCTCAGTCCTTTATCTGCCGTCGTCATAGCGATGATTTCGAGTTTAGCGCGAAATCCTTGCATTGCGGTTAAACTTCTTTCCCGGTAGTTACTTTTCAGTTTTAAAATTACCTCCTTAACCGTACCCACATCCTTATGGTCAAGAAAAAGGAAAAGAGTATCCCAGTCGTCAGGAAGGCCATATTCCCGGATAAATTTCTTTGCTATTGCCGGGAATTTTGGGGTCCCGTGGCGGTTATAAAGCTCATTACGGGCTTTTTTATATTCCTCAGTTCCTTTCTTCCCCATAAATAATTTTTCTGCTTCTTTGCGGTATTGTTTTAGAACCCATTCTGACCGCTTTGATTTTTTAAAAACAGGTTTTTCCTGCGAAGCGTGTTTACTTTTATCCTTTTGCCTGTCAATTTCACTCCAGGATAACTTTTCTCTATCATCCTCATCGTAATTAATCATTTTCTCTCCTCACCAAAAACATTTTTCTTTTTATGGGGAAAAACTTTCTTATTTTGCAGGCTCCTTAAAATTTTTTGTGCCATAGTCGTCAGCGAATTATCCCTCGCTCCCATTACCACAACCACATCTCCCGGTTGTGCGGTTGCAGCAACCTGATCAATAATCTGCTCTCGATCTTTAAGGTTCTCGGCTTGGGGAACACAAATCTCCCTGACTAAATCAGCCGAAGAAATTGTTTTTTCAGCCGTCCCACCCACGTAAAAGATATCGAGCAAAATCACAATATCGATTTTCCTTAACGCAAGGTTGAAAGTCGCGATGAGTTCTTCTTTAATAAGTTTAGTCGGCCCAAAACCATGGGGTTGGTAGATGACGATAAGACGTGAGCCCATGAGTTTAAGGGTCTCAAGCGCTGCCGCAATCTTGGCTGCGTTGTGAGAAAAATCATCAAAAACTTTAATACCGCTTGTCTCCCCTACTAAGGAAAGCCGTCTTTCCACTCCTCGAAACATTTTCAACGCCTGCCTTATCGTACCAAGAGGAATCTTTAGTTTTATTCCCAGTGCGATCGCTGCCAAGGCATTAGCAACATTATGCTTGCCCGGAACCGGAAGGGAAAAAAGCGTCTCCCGAACTTTAAAAGTTGAACCGGATGCTGTTAAAGTGACTTCCTCCGCCCAAACCCCACTTTCCGGGGTAAAGCCAAAGGTCAAAACCCGTTCTGGAGAAATGCGGGCGCTGAGCTCTCGGGAAAAAGGGCACTCACCATTTACAATCACTTCATTTTTTATATTTTCAATAAACGTTGAAAAAATTTTAATCAGCTCAGGCACGGGTTTATGGTCCTTTGAAATATTTGCTAAAATTCCAATCTCCGGATAAAACTTTACCAGAGACCCGTCACTTTCATCGGTTTCGATCAGCATAAAATGAGAACTTCCAAGTTTGACGTTCCCTAACCTACCCGGGCTTTTATACTCAGAAATAACGGCGCCATTGATTACCGTGGGGTCTAAACAAGCTTCATCCATGACTTTCGCAGCCATCGCCGTAATGGTTGATTTCCCGCTTGTTCCGGCCACGGCAATTCCCCACGCGCTATTAAAAAGCCGGGCCAGCAATTCGGCACGCGTAACTACCGGAAGAGCGAATTCCCTGGCCCTTTTTAAATCCGGATTATCATTTTCGATCGCACCAGAGATTATCACCTCATCAATCTCCGCCCCTATCCCCGTTCCATCTTGGGGAAAAAGTTTTATTCCGCGGGACTGGAGAAAGGTAAAAATCTCCTTATCCCTATGCTGGTCAAAATTGCGGTCCGAACCGAACACAAAATTCCCCTGCGCACAAGTTATTTGAGCAAGCCCACTCATGCCGCTTCCCCCGATACCAATAAAAAAAAAGCGTTTACTCATAAAGTAAGAAATTCATCAAAGCGGAGTATTCGGGTGGGTCTCCAAAAGCTTTTTCAGTTCTTCAGGAGTATTTATATTAGATAACGTGTGTAAATCCGGATCGAACGGTTTAAGTTCTTCCCCGGTAACCTCTCTCACTCTCAGCCCTTGGTAGGCTTTGAAGATTGTAAGCTCTCCCTGTTGCAACAGCCGCTCGATAGGTTTTAGTAACGTCCGGGGATAAATCGCATGGAGCGGTTGCCAATAATCTTTTGTTCTTTGCACGACAATATCAGCGGTTTGAGCCAAACTAAGGAAGTACTGTATGACCCTTCTGTCCAGAAAAGGCATATCACAGCCTGCGAAAAAAGCTTTTGGCGAAGAAGCGAAAAAAATGCCGGTATAAATACCCCCCAAGGAGCCTTTTCCCGGAACAAGGTCAGTTACGATCCTAACTTTTAACTCTATATAATCTAACGGCGTATTAGTCACTAAAAGAACATCATCAAAAATTTCTCTAAAAAGAGAAACAGTACGATCAATGATTCGTTTGCCGTTAATTTCAATAAAGGCTTTATTTTTACCCATGCGGGTGCTTTCCCCACCGGCAAGAATGACTCCTGTCATAAAAATCAAAATACCTTTTTGCTGTCCATGAGAATCGTAACCGGGCCATTGTTGATAAGGCCCACTTCCATAAACGCCTGGAATTCACCGGTAGCCACGGTAATTCCTTTTTCTTTTAGTCGCTCAATAAAATACTGATACAGATTCTTCGCTTCTGCGGGCTCAGCCGCAGCTGTAAAGGATGGTCTCCTCCCTTTCCGGCAATCAGCGATTAGGGTAAACTGGGATACGATGAGCATCTCGCCTCCGACATCGAGGAGAGAGCGATTCATCTTCCCGTCCTGATCGTCAAAAATTCTCAGGTTAATAGTTTTTTCAACCAGGTAATCCGCATCGTCGCAATTATCTTCCCGCGAAATTCCGAGCAAAACCAAAAGCCCAAAGCCAATTGATCCGATTATCTTTTCGTTAACAATAACCTGAGCGCTTTTTACCCTTTGGGTGACTGCACGCATACTCCATGATAATGGAGAAATTAACGGGCAGCAACCATTTTTTGAAAGGAATCTTCCTTTTCTTCAAGTTGGGCGATCATTTTTCGTGAGGTTTTTGCGAAAAGATGACGATAGGCATTGTCCACGGGAAATCCAGGAGGAAATTTCTCTGCGAGGGGATTGATAAACTTTCCATTCTTTTTCATCCGGTAATCTAAATGGGGGCCGGTAGATAACCCTGTTGTCCCCACGTATCCGATAATCTCTTTCTGCCTTACGCGATTGCCAATTTTAATGTTTTTGGCATAGCGCCAGAGGTGATTATACATGGTCTCATAACCGAGAGGATGGCGTATCCTTACGGTGTTTCCGTTTCCATTTTTCCACCCCTTTTCCACTACGACCCCATCGCCTACTGATAAAACAGGGGTGCCCTGCGGAGCCGCAAAATCAATTCCCAGATGGGGTCTGCTCTTTTTTAAAATGGGATGAAACCTACTGTAGGAATAACCCGAGCTTATCCGGTTAAACTTTAATGGTGCGCGAATAAAGCTTTTTCTTACTGAAATTCCTTCAGGGGTAAAATAACCTTCTTGCCCTTTTGGGTCTTTAAAGTAAATAGCTCGATACACTTTGTCCTGACTATTATATTCTGCGGCTTTAATTTTTCCGTAACAGAACAACTGGTCATCCTTAAAATATTTTTCGATAATAAGGGCAACCTGGTCACCTTTTTGAAGGTCATGCCGAAAATCTATATCCCAGGCGAAAATTTCCGCAAAATCAATGGCCACTTGGTCATGCTCTCCTGCCTTAGCAATCGCGCCAAAAAGAGAATCTTCAATCACCCCAGAGACTTTAGTAATTTTCTTGTGCAGATAAACCTTATCTTTGCTCGGAAGAAGTTTTTCCCCTTCTTTTCTTAAATGGTAAATCGTAACCAGATCAGTCTTTATGGTGAGCTTACAGAAGTTGCCCTTACCATCCGTCTTAATGGTGTATTCGTCTCCCGGGGAAAGCTTGCGACAATTAAAAACTGGCTTAAATGCTTCGACACACTCAGCAATTGTTAAAGAAGAAAAGCCCTGATCGGAAAGAATAGAACAAAAAGTATCTCCTGACTCTACTTTGCCTTGCATACTATTAATCTGTATATCAGCCAGAAAAGGAGAAAAAGAGTTCGAAAGAAATTCGTTTAGGTTGTAAGGTTGGGGGGTGGGAAAAGAATACGAATCATGTTTGGACACTAAAAGAGGGAAAAAAGCAAAAAAGAAAATCAAAAAAACAAAGACCCTTTTTTGGGGGGGCCGGATACTTTTGATCTCTTTTCTCAGTTCGGTAAACCTTCGTAAATGCATTTCTGCCTAAGCGTGTCTTTGTGAAAAAATTAAATAACTTTCTTTACCCCGTTAGAAAGTCACCGCTTGCCCTGTTAGATATCAAATATTTAACAGGGTGAAGAAGCGCGGGGTAAATGCCCCGTGTGAAAGCCTTCTAACGGGGTTTACTATAGGATTTTTTTTAAAAGGAAGGTTTTTCATATTTTACACATTATTTAAAGAGATTCAAGAAAAAAATAAATGCGAGGTAATTTCGACAAAATCACTTCTTGCAAACCCTTTTCTAATAAGCTAAATAAATAATTTTAAACATCTGAAACCCCAACCTTGTCAGATCTTCCGCAAGAGGATTGGTCTGGTTTTATAATGCGGAGTTATATGAGATTATTGCCATTAGGGTAATAAGAAAAAAAGTGAAAGATTACATCCACAGCATCGGGGAGAAGGTTCTCGGGGGAGAGAAACTAAACTTTACTGAGGCAAAAAAGCTTCTTAACACTCCTCAAGCAGACATTGTCTATCTCATCGCCATTGCTCATAACATTCGCCATCATTTTTTTGGTGATAATGTAGGGCTTTGCACGATAATCAATGCAAAGTCCGGTCGTTGTTCTGAAAATTGCACATTCTGTGCCCAATCAGCACACTATCAAAGCGAATGTGAAATTTATCCCTTGGTTGAGGTGGAACACATTATCCGAGCCGCGCTTGATGCCGCATCCAAAGGAATCCAGCGTTTCAGCATCGTAACCAGTGGCCGAAGGTTAGGGAAAAAGGATTTCAAAAAAGTGCTCGAGTCTGTTAAAGCCATCCTCCAGGAAACCCCTTTACAGGTTGATTGTTCTTTGGGAATTTTGTCACAAGAACAAGCTACCGCTCTCAAAGACGCCGGGGTTGAGCGTTATCACCACAACTTGGAAACCGCGCCGAGTTTTTTTGATAAAATCTGTACCACTCACTCCATCGCAGAAAAAATTAAAACTCTCAACGTAATGAAGGATGCGGGGTTAAGCCTCTGCTCCGGGGGCATTCTCGGCTTGGGTGAATCTCCCGAACAATGGCTGGAGATGATTTTTGTTCTCCGTGATCTTGGCGTTGATTCTATCCCCGTAAATATCTTAAATCCCCGCCCGGGGACTCCGCTTGAAAACCTTAAGCCGCCAACTCCGTTAGAGGTCTTAAAAATTCTTGCCATTATGAGGCTGATTGTGCCGGAAACGGAAATCCGTTTAGCAGGAGGCAGAGAAGTTAATCTTCGCGATTTTCAGGCAGCAGCTTATTGGGCGGGGGTTACGGGCATGATCGTGGGTGGCTATCTCACCACCGGAGGCCGATCTTTGGAACAAGACCTCCAAATGCTTAAAGACTTGGGGCTTTGTTGGGAAGCAATAACGCAGAAACAGTAGGAATAATAAGAATCGGAACCAGTGGCTTTCAGTTTGAAGACTGGAAAGGATCGGCCTATCCGCCGGATATTACTGCACCAGCAATGTTCTTTTTTAAAAGCTGGTTTTAACACGATAAAAACGTGCACCAAAAAATACTGGGTCATGAGCACGAAGATTAAGAGAAGATTTAATTTTTTTTCAAGAATAAAAAAGGAGTTATCATGAAGCCTGTCTTTATCGAAGCAATTACCCTTGATGATGCCTGGCATCAAGCGGTTTATAACCTTTTTGAACATGGCCGGCGATATACTATTGATCAGGGCAGTTGTGCAGGCAGTGAGCGCATTGAATTTGACTTTGTCGTTATCCGGATAAAAGCACCGTGGGAAGAACCCCGATTGCCGAAAATTCCCGAGCACCTCACGATACCTCCGCCGGTATCTGAAGAGTACGTGGTCAATTATTTCAACGATTATATTATGGGAGGGAAAAAAGCAGAAGGTGAGGATTACACGTATGGGGAACGGTTAACGAAAATCAAAAATCAAGACGGTAACGTGTTTAATCAAATCGAGGAATCTATCAAACGGTATCAAAAAGAAGGGTTTGGGACCAACCAGATTATTCTTCAAGTCGGTCAGCCCTCTGACCTGCTTCTTAATGACCCTCCTTGTTTACGTCATGTTGATACCAAAATTCGGGACAATACCCTCCACTTTTTCCCCTACTTTCGTTCCTGGGACCTGTGGGGAGGGTTTCCGGCCAATTTAGCCGCCCTCCAGCTTTTGAAGGAATATATGGCTTCGGAAATCGGAGTCCATGATGGTGAAATCGTAGCCAGCTCAAAAGGGTTACATATTTATAGACACGTTGAAGAACTGGCAAAGTTGAGATTTGGAAAATCATAATTTTTTTTAAAAAAGGCAAGAAAAAAGCAATGGAACAAGAAATGGATTTTTTTTGAAAAAGAACCTTTTTTTACTTCCCTGGGAGATAAAAACCTCAGGGCCTTGTTAGAAAAACTTCCGTTCCCTCTTTTTGTGGTTGGTCCTGAGGAAAAAATTCTTTACCTGTAATGCAATTGCTGAAAAAATTTACCAGTGTAGTTTTTCCGCTGTTATTAACCAGCCACTTTCAAAGATTTTATTTCTCATTGATCCCACGATTATTTCGAAAGCTCTCACTAATATTTTTAGGGGTCGAAAAATTATTATTGAGGAATGGGAAGAAGAACAATACTGCGAAGGAAGAATTTTTTGGCGCCAAGGTCATTTTATTCCCTTAGTTAACCAACACGGTAAGGTGGAGTATGGAGTGGTTTTTATTATTGACATAACGGAACGGATGAGAACCGAAAAAAAATTGAAGAAGAGTTTAGAGGAGTTTCAATTGTTTTTTGAAAAATCTCCTGACCCTATCCTCATTTTAAAGGCAGACCGGATCAGGGGAGCTAATAATGCGTGGGAAAAAATGATGGGGGGGGAAAGGGAAGAATTTTTTTGGCAAAAGCATCTGGAAAATCTCCCCTGAATCCCAGGAAGGTGATATTCCTTCCCGAAAAATGTCCGAAGAAAAAATATCAGCAGCATTAGCGGGTAGTTCGCAACTATTTACATGGCACTTCCTTGCCAAAAATGGATCACTAATAAAAACTGAAGTAAATCTTACCGCAATATGTTCTCCAGAAATGCCTTCACTCATACAAGCGATAGTCAGAAAAAATATATAGAATGGCACCACCGCGGGTGTTTCAAAAAAAAATGGGATTAAAAGAAAAAAGAAGGAATAAGTAGATTTTTGAAGCTTGCTCATTTTCTGTGGTCTCCCTAAAGTCTGTTGAAAATGAGACTAACCAATGAAAAGGTAGCTCTTTTTTTAGACATCGTTTTTCTCCTTTGTCTGTGTAGCACTCTACCGCACCTCTCATTAATAGTTATTGGCTTTTCGATAGTTATCAATTGTGCAATTCTTTGCTTTTTAAACGTGAAAATCTCTCGTAAATCAACTTTGACAGGAGTTTGCTTTTGACTAATATACAAAAAGTATTTTGTGCAGGAGGTAGAAAGATGCGAGGAAGGATCGTAAGGTTAAAAAAGTGAAATACCTTTTTAGCCTAACCCAAGGAGGAGAGAAGGGGAATGGAGATTCACGTATGGAACTTATTCAATGAAGCACTGAAAAAAAGAGTCGGCATTGCTTCATTCAATCGTTGGTTATCACAGCTCAAACCCGTAAAACACCACGCAAATAAATTAGTCTTAGTTTGTCCGAATAAATTTGTCCTCGATTGGGTCAAACTAAATTATCATAATGATCTCATGACCGCCTTTCACCAGGTAACCGGGGAAGAAGTGTTGGTGGATTTTATTGCCCACTCTGACAATAATGGGAATGGGAACAATAAAGAGACTCCCTCTCCTTCTCAGTTAGTACTCCCTGGTACCGAACGCTATCTTACTGGACTTCCTTTTATCAATCGGGAGTATACATTCCAAAACTTTATTGTAGGACCAGGCAACCAGCTTGCTTATGCTTCTGCCTTAGCCGTCACTGATAAAGAACCCCGACTCTATAATCCCCTTTTCTTTTATTCCCCGGAAGGGTTGGGAAAGACCCACCTTTCCAGTGCGGTGGGACAAAAAATTTATTCCACTCATCCTGACGTAAAGGTGTTTTACACAACGGCCGAATGGTTTACCCACGAAATGATTCAGGCGCTTCGTAAAAATAATATCCTGGAGTTCAAAGAAAAATATCGAAAGTACTGTGATGTGTTAGTTATCGAAGATATCCAATTTTTTCAAAAAAAGGAAAAGACCCAGGAAGAAATCTTTTATACCCTCGATAGCTTGATCCAAATGGGAAAACAAGTGGTTTTGACTGCCAATTCCAACCCCCGAGAAATTAGCGACCTCAAGACAAACCTAAAATCCAGAATGGGAAGCGGTCTCGTGGTAGATATTAAACCACCGGATTATGAGACCAAAAGAAAAATAATCGCTCGAAAGTGCGAGGAAGAAAATGTAAAGATCACCGAAGATGTGGCTGATTTTATCGCCCAGACTATAAAAAGCAACATCCGGGATATAAAAAGCGCCATCATCCAACTTATTGCAGGCTCTTCCCTCTTGGGAAAATCAATAGATCTGGATTTAGCGAAGGAAACGCTCAGGAGCTTTATCCAAAATAAGTTAGTTGATGTTATGGATATTCAAAAATTTATTTCCCGACAATTTAAAGTTTCACCTGAACAACTTAAGTCTAAATCCCGTTCACGGACAATAAATTATCCCCGGCAAATCGCCTATTATTTCTGCCGCAAATATACTGACAGCACCTTGTCAACCATCGGGAGTTTCTTCAACCGGAATCACTCCTCAGTCCTTCGGGCCCTCAATCAATTTGAAATATCCCTTCGCACCAACCGGGGGGTAAAAGACGCGATTAATTTACTCACCCAGCAATTTGAAAAAATATATTTCTAATTTTTCAATCCAGAAGTCGTGACCAAGAAAAAATTTTCTGTTCACTGATTTTTCTTTTTCCTGTGCCGGAAAACAGATCCCTTGTTTTACCAAACTATTTTTTCCCCTGATTTGATTTAAGCTTTCTCCAGGTATCGAGCCGTTCTTTAATTTCTTTTTCTCGCCCCCGGTCAGTCGGGCGATAATAAATCCGGCCGCGCAATTTCTCAGGAAGATGATCCTGGTTTACGATTGCTTCGGAAAAGTTGTGGGCATACTTGTATTCTTTTCCGTATCCTAAGTCTTTCATAAGTTTTGTGGGGGCGTTCCGTATGTGAAGAGGCACCGGAAGCGCCCCTTCCTTCCGCACATCCTCCTGAGCCCTTCCGTACGCGGTATAAAGGGCATTGCTCTTTGGCGCACACGCCAGATAAATAGCAACCTGCACGAGCGCCAGTTCGCCTTCCGGAGAACCCACAAATTGAAAAGTCTGAAACCCGGAAACTGCCACCTGAAGCGCCTGGGGGTCAGCATTGCCGATATCCTCGGAAGCAAACCTCACCATCCTCCGGGCAATATAGAGAGGGTCTTCGCCTGCCTCTAACATCCGCACCAGCCAATACAAGGCGCCATCCGGATCGCTATCTCGCAGGCTCTTGTGAAGAGCGGAAATAAGGTTGTAATGTTCTTCTCCCGATTTATCATAAAGAAGGGCTTTTTTCTGCATCGCCTCCTGAACCTGGGATACAGAAATTATGCGAATGTTTTTTTCATTTGGCAGGGTACTAAAAAACGCAAACTCGATGGTGTTTAAGGCAGTCCGGGCATCTCCATCGGAAAAATGAGCGATGTACTCCAAGGCCTCCGGGCTTATTTCCAGGTGATACTCCCCTAAACCTTTTTCTTTATCGTTCAACGCTCGCTTAAGAATGGCTACTATTTCCTCTTCACCTAAGGGATTGAGCACAAATACCTTGGTTCGGGAAAGAAGCGGAGAAATCACTTCAAAGGAAGGATTTTCGGTTGTCGCGCCAATTAAGATTATGGTGCCCGCCTCAATATGAGGAAGGAAAGCGTCCTGCTGAGCTTTGTTAAAGCGATGAATTTCATCAACAAAAAGAATGGTCTTTTTCTTATTATAACTCCATTGGCGGCGTGCTTCATTGATCACCTCTTTGATCTCTTTCACCCCTGAGGTAACCGCGCTGAAAGCGGTAAAGTATTCGCCGGTGAGCTGAGTAATGAGGTGAGCTAAGGTGGTTTTTCCGGACCCGGGAGGCCCCCACAAGATCATGGAAGGGATCTGCTTCGCCAGGATAGCCTGCCGTAAAATCCGGCCTTCTCCCAGAAGATGCTCCTGACCCACAAATTCATCCAAAGTCCGAGGCCGCACCC